>NZ_JAYKGW010000021.1:0-12378 GCF_035285525.1 Okeania sp.
AATCTGCTAGTCTGGAGCCTGAAGTCAGGTTGAGAGAGGACAGTTTTTTACAATTTGACCTGGGTTCATTAGACAGTGGTGAAAGCAAAACAGTTACTATTGATGTGATTCCGACTGAAGTTGGAACCATTATTAATGAAGCCTCTGTTTCTGGGGCTGGAGATGCGGTAGACGATCCTAACCCAGATAACGATGTGGTAGAAATTAGCACAGAAGTAATTGGAGGAGTAGATTTATCAGTCACCAAATCAGACTCCGCTGATCCTGTCAAAGTGGGAGAAACTTTAACCTATACCCTAGAAGTTAAGAACAATGCTCCAGAAGATGCTGCTACCGAAGCAGTTTTAACCGATGTTTTACCAAAAGATGTAGATTTCGTGAGTGCCACAGTAAGTCAAGGTACGTTTACCGAAAAAGATGGTACTGTCACCTTTAAGTTAGGCACAATCGAAGCCGAAAAAGAAGTAACGGCAGAAATTGTAGTTAAACCTACTGAACCAACTGTACCCAAAGGAGAAAAACCGCCAAAAAATTGGGAAATTATCAACAATGCAACCGTTGCAGCATTTCAAACCGATACCAATGAAAGCAACAATACAGCTAAGGAAACCACTAAAGTTCAGAAAGATTGTTCTGACACTACTCCCATCAGACTCGAAGTTAAAGATGGAGAATTTGCCGATAGCGACAACGATGGTAAATGCGAAGCTAGTGGCACAATTTACATTGGACGAACAGATGGCATCGAGAGAATGCTGCGGGTAGAAAACGCAACCGCCGAACATGATGACAAAAATTTGACTATTAGTGGCATCGTTTATTCGGAAATTGGTGGTGTTAGCGCACCTCTTTTCCAAGGCAGTTTCACTATGCCGTTTAACAAAGCCACCACTACTTTGTTGAAAGAAACCAATAAACTAACGGAAGAGTACAAAATTGCAGGTACGGATATAGATTTTCAGCAACTTACCCTAGAACCAGAGAAAATTTTATTCGGTTCTAAGTTTCAACTGCCAAAAGATGTAGGTGGAAGCATTGTTGAGATTACAGGAAAAGATGCTTTATTAATTGATAAAGAAAGGGTGACATTCGGACAAGGTGGTAAGATTTCTTTGAGTAGGGTGCCAAAATTCTCTTTTTTCGGAATGTTTGATGCCGAACTTTTCAACTTAAGTTTAGAATATGTCGCCCCGGAAGATAAACTCAAGTTGAAAGGTAAAGCCATTTTGGACTCATTCACCAAAACGCCATTCACAAAAATTACTGCAGACTTTTCTGGAGACGACTTTAAGGGAGAAAACTACATAGAAATTAAGGATGGTAAAGCTGACTTCAAAGGTTCCCTAGCTGTAGAAGGAGACTTAAAAATTGGCAAAAAAGGGTGGGGATTAAGCGAAGTAAAATTAGAGATTGACACCAAGAAAAAAGATATTGCTGGCAGCGCTAAATTAGATCTACCCTTTGCTAGAATACCCAAGGCAGAATTTGAAATGGGTTTTAAACTACCTATTTCACTATGGGAACTAAATAAAGTTTCTGGTAGTGTAGATGGACTCAACCTTTGGGTTCCAAAAACTCCTATTTTCTTTCAAAAGTTTGGGTTGGGTTTAGAAAATTTTGCGGCTTCCGATCCAGATCCAATAGAAGGCACAGTTACTACAGCAGCTACTTTCGGACCTCAAGTCTCAATCAAAAAGTTTCTTGAAAAAGCACCTTCCGAAGAAGAATCTATCAAAGAGTTTTTTGATTTTGTTGGCATTGACGGAGATGTTTCTCTAGCTCGTCTGGAGTTAGAAGGAAAAATAAACTCTGAACAAGTTGAAGGAAAAAGTCTAGTCACCATATTTCACGAAAAAATAGGTAAAGTTCAAGGAAAAGCTACTCTCAACTGGGATAAACAGTTCTTGAAAACATCAGGAAATATATCTCTTTTGGATGGTTTCATTAAATCTAACAGAGAACTCCAAATCACTAGCGATCTAAGTATCAATACGGGAGGGGCAGCTAGCGTTAATGTTCCAGATTTTATTCCATTTATAAACAACAAAACTCTGGCTTCTGGTAACTTCAGCTTGAAGTTCAGCAACGATAACGATTTCAGCAACGATTTTATTGCTGGTTGGGGCACTTTACTAGATCAAGCTGTTGTAGGATTTAAGGTTTACTTCGATGGTGAAGTCGATTGGCTTGGTGCTCAAGACGTTGCTACTGTGGGCAAAAATTTCCGCATCAAAAAAGGTCAAGATTTGCTATTAATGAATGCAGATTGGGATGAAGAAAATCCTCAAAGAAGAAGTAGTCAAAATGATGTACCCATAGAAGTTAAAACTCCCGATGGCAAATGGATTAAAGAAAGTGAGTTTGCTGCCAATAATATTGAAATAGTCGATAATCTGGGAGACACGAGTCAAAAAACAGTCTTAGTATCCAATCCTCAAGCAGGGAACTGGAATATTCGAGTTGCCCAGAAAGGTTTAGGAAAAGTCGAATATAGCGCCTTGCAAAATACTTCAGGTGCGCCAACTTTGGAACTCAAACCAGCAGTTGTGAATGAGAAAAAATCAAAAGTTACTTTTGATTACAAAGCCTTTGATGCCAACTCCAAAGCCGAAATCAGTTTCTTCTACGACACCGACAACAAAGATTTCAATGGCACTTTAATTAAGGATGGGGTGGTAGAAAAAGATAAAAAAGGTCGTTTTGTTTGGAACACCACAGATGTACCTGAGGGGAAATATTACATTTACGGCATCATTGAAGATGAAAACAACGTGCCTGTAATGAGTTATTCTCCAGTTCAAATAACTGTCGGCAACCCCCTTCCTGATGGTAAGACTGAGGTAGGAAATGGCAAGAAAAATAAATTAAAAGGTACAGGTAAGGATGACTTGCTTGATGGCAAGGGTGGTAACGATATCCTCATTGGAAACAAAGGGGAGGACACCCTCATCGGCGGCGGTGGGAAAGATACACTCAACGGTGGTAAAGGCGATGACATTTATCAGCTAAACGCTAAAACCGCCAAAGGAAGTCAAGTTATGGATAGTGAGGGAAATGACTTCCTGGAGTTAGAAGGAGCTAACATATCCTTGGAAGGTTTGGCAAAACGTAAAACTGGTGTGGAACGTAAAGGAAAAAACTTAATTATCGACCTCAACCAAGATGGAAAAACTAACGCCAAACAAGACCTGACTATCAAAAATTTCTTTGCTAACAAAAAAGCTAACAAACCAGGGAAAGGTTTCATCGAAACTGTAGATAATCTTACAGGTGAGGAAATAATTGACTCCTTAACTAACCCAAACCAAGGCATTACCAAAAATGGCAACCAACTTAACAATACTCTCAGAGGCAGCGAGTTAGACGATGTGTTAAATGGTAAAGGTGGTAATGACAAACTTTTTGGTAACAACGGCAATGACATTCTAACTGGAGGCAACGGTAACGACAAACTCAACGGTGGTGAAGGTGAAGACATATTAACTGGAGGCAACGGCAAAGATTCCTTTATATTCGATGACTTTAATAAAACAGAAACCGACGAAATAACTGACTTCATATTAGGTGAAGACAAACTTATTCTCGACAAAAGCGCGTTTAAAGTGATTAAAAGTAGTAAAGGAAAAGGTTTCAGTCGCCAGCGGGAATTTGCAGTTGTTGATGATGCTGCTGATGTTGCCAGCAGCAGAGCATTTATTGTTTACAACGAAAACAGTGGAGAACTGTTCTACAATGCCAACGGTAACAAAGCAGGTTTAGGCATTGGCGGTGCGTTTGCTAAATTAGACGGTGCCCCAAATATTAGTGCCACAGACTTTAGGATTCAGCTTTAGAAGTTAAGAAATCGAGTTTATCTGACTAACTTGAGTTAACCTTTAAGTCTAACAATAAACCCGGTTTCTGGAGTTGGGCGCGATCGCTTTCAAATGTATCATTATAACCCAGGACTTATATACAATCCCGTTATATAATATATGTTCATAATTCTCTCTACACTTCTATCTCCGTGTCTGGTGCATCTGGTGCGTCTCACTACCATACAATAACTACTCAACCGGATTCTATATAACTATTCAACCAGACATGATATGACAAATTGAGTCTGTAAATTTTTTGTCAAGATAGTTTAGAGAATTATTGATTTTCTACTACCCTTATTTTAATATTTAAACATAGTTCTATTGACCCGAAAATAAGGTCTCAAACCTTCTCTTTCAAGGGGATAAAAAAAAGAAAATTCAGTCTTTCAATCCTCTTACTTCATGAGGAGGTAATGATAAATGTTAACTAAAACAAAAGTCTTGTATTTATTAGAAAAATTATGGTAAATTTGAACATAAATGATCCTTTCAAACGAGATATATTAAAAAATTCTCGTATAATTGCAATAGTAGGTCATTCTGAGAAACCAGAGCGTACTAGCTATCAAATTGCTAAATTTTTACGAGAGGTAGGTTACAAAATTTATCCAGTTAATCCAATAGTAAAAGAAATTGATGGTAATCCTAGTTATCCTACTTTAAAAGATATTCCTGAACCTGTAGATATTGTTAATGTCTTCCGCCGTTCTGAATATTTACCAGAAATCGTAGAAGCAGCGATCGCTATCCACGCCAAAACTATTTGGACTCAGCTAGGAGTAAGAGATTGGCAGTCAGCAAATAAAGTCTTAGATGCTGGCTTAAATTTAGCTATGGATGTTTGTATTAAGGTTGAGTATTTGCGACTTCTTGGCTAACTCTTTTGTTGGTTTTTATCTAGTCGTTTACCTAGAAATAATAAAAATCCATAGAGAACTAAATTTTCTCCAATTAGTTCTAAAAATTCTTCAAAGGCGATACGGATTTTTTCGACAAAATTTATCACAAAATCTTGTGTAAATAATAAACTCAGGAGAGGTTGGGCAATATCTTTAAAAACTTCAGCTCCAAACCCTCCAATACCAAAAATAAACATTCCTAATAATCCTAAAAAAGTTTCTTGACGGTAAGAACGCCAAAGAAATCGCACCTCTGAATAAAATATAATTAAAGGCAGAATAAAAAGAACTATATATAGTGGTAGCCAAGTACGTTCATCTAACCAAGGAATCCAATTTTTTAATTGTAGATGAACTTTCCATATTTCATCAATAGAACCATAAATTAAGAGTATGGCAAAGGTTAATTTAAACCACCGAGAAGGATATATTTGAGAATGGCATTCTTGAAATAATAATATTAAAGGTATTAAGCCAATTAGAAACAAATGTAATGCTTGTAATAAAGAAGGAATAGTCATTTTACCATTCATGTCAAATGGAGGATATGGTTTACCGCTGACCAGGACACTACCGAGGTAAATTATAACTATAAAAAGTTCAAAAGTAATCAAGCAAACTAACAGGAAATTTAGTTGTTTTTGAGAGAGCATAAGTTTTGATAAAAAGAACAAATTATATTTTAATCATTAGATATAATGTTGTAGGGGCGGGTTTGACCAGACATTTCCCTGCCTACCCTCAGATTTATGTAAACCCGCCCTCCTGTCTATGGGGGCGGATTTAGCTGACTCAATATTCAAACTTCTTAAATAACCTCCTGCCTATGGGGGCGGGTTTAGCTGACTCAATATTCAAACTCCTGAACTAACTGATAAAACCCGCCCCTACCGTTGATGAAAAATCCTGTAGGGGCGGGTTTCACCAGACATTTCCCGGCTGATACTCAGATTTATGTAAACCCGCCCTCCTGTCTATGGGGGCGGGTTTGACCAGACATTTCCCGGCTTACCCTCAGATTTATGTAAACCCGCCCTCCTGCCTATGGGGGCGGGTTTAGCTGACTCAATATTCAAACTCCTTAACTAACCTCCTGCCTATGGGGGCGGGTTTAGCTGACTCAGTGTTCAAACTCCTTAACTAACTGATGAAACCCGCCCCTACCGCTGATGAAAAATAATGTTCAAACCTACTTAACTAACTGGTGAAACCCTTCCCCATAGGCAGGAGGGCGGGTTTAGCTGACTCAATGTTCAAACTCCTTAAATAACTCATGAAACCCGTCCCTACTGTTGATGACAAATTTAATTTTCTGTTTCTTCTGTCTCAGTCTCAGTAGAACTTGGTTTTGGCAACTCCTCCGCTTCAGAAGTAGGACTCGCTTCTGGAGATACTTCTGCTTCAGAATCAGAATCAACTTTACTTGATGCTTCCAACTTAATTTGATCCTTAAATCCAGCAGGAGCTAATTCTATTGCCTGATTAAAAAGTTCTTGGGAACTTTCAGTATCACCCTGCTCTTTTAATATAATTGCCTTAGCTAAAATCGGGCGAAAATCCTCAGCATTACTCTTAGTTGCTTCATCATAAACAGTAACCGCCTCTTCATAGCGCTTTTGGTTAGCATAAACTTGCCCTAAAATCAACTGTACCGAGACTATATCAATAGTTCCTGGTTCCAGTTGATTTTTCACAGGAGCAGCTTTGAGTGTATCCTGCAACAAACCAATAGCAGCTTCAGGGCGTTCCTGCTCCAACAACAAATTAACCAAACCTTGCAAAGCTTTTAAATCCCCAGGTTTATTCTTCAGAAGAGAACGATAAATTTTAGCAGCACCTTCGCGATCGCCTGTATATGCTTTAGCCTGAGCCAACAATACATTATAATCTGTACTTTGAGGATTTAGTTCAGACAATTTTTCCAGTGGGGGTATTACATCCTTAATATCACCCTTACCTAATTGGACTAACCCTAACCTTACTTGTAAAAGTCCCTGGAGTGCGGTTAAATTATCTGACTCCCTTTGTAAAACTAACTCATAACCCCGCGCTTGTGCCAATAAATCTGCTTCTTTATCTGCTGCAGATGTTTGACTTGGTGATGGAGTTGCTTGACTATTTGGATTTGCCTCTAATAACCCTCCTAACAATGGAGAGAGAGAAAACCCCAAGAAAGCAATCACTACCAGCACTATCACCGCCATCAAAAAACCACGATTTTTATTTGCCATTGGATTCAATTTTGCTTTATCAAATTGATATAAAACGTCACAATTATTGACATTTCCATGTTTACTTCCTGCTCCTACTAGATACATCGCCGATTGAACGGTTCTGCTAGTCGGTAGCTATCCGTCCACAGGGATTCACGGGTCTTACCCGAATCTTTCTCTCAAATTTATAATTACATTAATATTTTGAGCAAATTTTAAGCAAAAAAAAATCATTTTTACCGAAAAATTGAGGTAATTATTAATTATTAATTATTAATTGTTAATTATTAAGGTACATCTTTCTCAGAAAAATTACTTAAATTTTAAATTTTACGGATAAATCAATAACCTAATTGGATTAAGTACAATAGTAAAGTTAGTCATCCTAACTAATAACTAATTGTCAATTTTTTTAGCTAGGCTGAAGCAAGAGTCAATCAAAATTACTTACTGAAAACCAAAAACTATGGTTTTTAGTCCCACCTAAGGGATAATCCCTATAAACCTTGTATTGTACATAATCTTGTTATAGTGTCTTAGTCTCAGCCTAAGTTAATTTCCATAGTCAAAAAATCTTGATTGGCATTAGCAAATCAGGCCCAAATCACTATGTTATAGTTGAATATATGGCCATTAAAAGCAAAGCAGTTAGAAGTTAAATTTTTGTTCTGACTAATTTTGAGAACTATGATCATGCCTTAATTGCTCAGACTATGAGATTAACTATTTTTTAATCTAAGATTAGAACTTCTATAATCATTTGTATTTACCTAAATTCCCACAAGGGATGTATCTCCGCTGCTAGGAGTCTTTATGAATTCTTCTGTTAATCACTCCCAAAAAACAAATAAATCTACAACATCTCAC
The DNA here is from genome assembly GCF_035285525.1 of Okeania sp. Lineage (GTDB taxonomy): Bacteria > Cyanobacteriota > Cyanobacteriia > Cyanobacteriales > Microcoleaceae > Trichodesmium. Next base: position 7,840 of record NZ_JAYKGW010000021.1, read on the forward strand.
GAGGCCCTTCCTAGTGAGCAAACTATTAATCAATCAGACGTTAAGCAAAATCTTTCCCAACCAACTAATGGCCTAAGTCACGAGAGCAATGGGAAATTAATAAATGAATCTTCAGACACAGATATGGCTAAAGAATTATATCAAAAAACTGATAATAATCAGACTTTAGCTGTGATGGATACTAAGTCATTAGATTCTGCCAAATCTCAGGACAAAGAGCCAATTGAAATAGACACTCCCACTGAAAATAGTATGATTGTACGCCAACATCCAATTGCTCCCCCTAGCGAACCAAAACAGTACCGAGCTATAGGTTTAGTTCGGGGTTGTTATCAACCTTCTACTGAACAATTTACACGAGGTAACTTACGAACATCAGATGGTTCAGAAATAGATGCTGTACTGTTAGGTAGGGTAATGAGTTTATTAAAAAATCATATAGATCTACAATCAGAGCATCTCTGGGTAGTTTATCCTCGTACCAGACAAGAGAATAATGACCTACATATTCAAATTATGGGGGTATGGGAACCAGAAACCCTAACAAAAGTTAGAAACAATTCTACTGAATTAACAGATGAAGAAGAGAATGAAATTTTTGGTTCTGAAGAGGATCAAATTCAAGAAAAAATACCAGCAACAGAAAATATAGATAACTCTGAAATAACTACTCTTATTCCTACTTCTGAAATTCAAACAGATAATTTAGATGATGGTTATTTTTCTATCCGAGGAGAAGTAATTTATCAATCTCAAGAAGAAGAATATGTGATAGTAAAGGTACAACAATCAGCTCGCAAAGGTGAAGAAACTCCCAAGTTTTTTAAGTTAAAACTCAAAGGACATTTAGGCGATCGCCCATTAAATCGTTTTTGGGATTTACATATTCAGCGGCAGAATACATCTCTTGTGATTCAATATGGTAATGATATTGGTAGTTTATTCCTAAATAATCGTCGCCCATATCCATCAAGGGGCAAGAAAATATTTAAGAGAAATAATAACAATAATGATGGTGATAATAGGAGAAATATTTATCCTAAAACATCTCATGGCAAAAGTGATAGTTATGGAACAAATTCAATTCCTATTCGTAAAGAGCCTCTACCTAAACCAACTAAAAGAAATAAAAAAACAGATGAACCAAATAATTAACTTTTTTTAAGGTTTAGAGTGTTATTCTAATATCAAATTTGCTGACTTTAGACTTTTATAAAAAAACTCAGTTTATGAGGGTCATTTCAGTTAACTGAAATGACTGCTTGTTTAACGTTCCAGAAATGGTAAAAAACTTGTATCCATAGGCAGTGGAGCAACTGATTCAGTTAAAGTAAATTCTCGGGCTTTAATCCAGTTTTTTAACTCCAAAGCAATCTGATGAGATAGGTAAATACTCGAAAGTGGAGCAGTTTTTACAACTTTGCCCTCTATCTTCATCCGACCAGATTTGAGTTGAGCATAACTTACTAGACCAAAAGTTGGACGTACTCGCCGAGGAATAGAAAAATCAACAACTGGTGCTACGATATCTTGGTCTTGAATAGCGCAGTTAGCTACTACTTTTTCGTTCAAGACAGGTAGAGGAATACCCACACCTAACATAATTGATGGACCATAATTTTTAAAATAACAACCACGCACCCATTGAGATTGCATTTGTTTAGCATCTCCAATCAGGGCTAGTGTTGCAGCAGGCCCAATAGGGGTACGATTAGCAAGACGTTTTTGCAGAGGAAAGTGCTGAGTACCTTCCCAAGTGACATATCCAATACCACCACCCAAAAATATCCGAGTACCAATACCAATTACTTCTAAATCTGGGTCATTGAATAATGGGGAAATAGCACCAGGATTAGAATAAACTGCATTACCTAAGTTGGGCATTAGAGGGCCAAGATAAGTAAACAGTGGACGTTCACCACCATTAACACCAACTATAAAGTTTTGATATGAATTTCGTGGATTAAATAAGTAAAACTGGTTAATTGTCTCACGGGTAATGGTCGTTTCAAAAGTACCCCGTGGATAACAATCAGTTACTTGTCCAACCGCTCTGAGGTTGATAGGTTTACCAGCAATTAGGTCTTCGATTACATGGCCACCACCTCTTTCTTTAGATTCTTCAGCATCTTCAGCTATTTGAGTTGCCCCAAGATACAAATCTACGGCTCCAAAACCTGAGTAAGCCGGGATTCCATCTAACCAACAGGAGCGAATTTTCATGGGGGGGTCAGTATGGCCTAAGTTAATGATAGCTCCAGAGGATTCCATGGGCTCGAAAGTTCCAGTTGTGATGACATCAACTTCTTTTGCTACTTGGGTAATACTGGTTTCACTAATTCTGGCTTTGAGTTCTGCTATTGTCCAGACAATGACTTTTTTATTTAAAATTTTATCATTAATTTCAGCAATTGTTCTCATTTAATACTAATTTGAAAAATGTTTGTTATAGAAGGAAGAATGAATAATTGATAATGAATAATTACCTATAGTTAAAACTGAGAGGATTGAATCAAGTGTAGAAATTTTATTTCTCTTTTCTCTTTAAAAGGAGAGACTTTCAAATTCTGAGGATTAACTATCAATTATCCATTGGTAAGGATGTTGTATGCAACATCCCTACAGAATATAGCAATCCTATTTTATTTGTGTCAAAAATTTAGTTGCTTTTAGGGAAAAGGTAGGAGTTTCAGTGTTTTTATTTACTTTTTAATTTGTCACAACTTACAGCAGATTCTAGATACATGAAGTAGAGATATTCAGAATTAAATGTTGGTAAGTAGGGGATATCTTGCCCGCGACTGGTGTACTTCACCGAAATAGAATCTGCTGTATTTTAGGTTGACTATATCTCTAAAATTAAATTATTCATTATTCATTATCCAATAGTGTATCTTCACTGATGCTTCCTGTTAATTTTGTAATTTCTGAATCAATTTTTTCTTCTACAAAGTTAGTTGTTTCAGAAACAGAATTAATCTCCTTTATTTGAGGAAGAAAATCATCAATTTGCCATTTATCAAGAATATCTGTGATTAATAATTCTTTCATCCAGACTTCACAAATAATTGTTAAAGGTAAGGCTAATAAAAGTCCTGAAAAACCAAAATATTTAGCAAAAAATACTTGAGCAATTAAAGTAATTGCAGGTAATAAAGAAACTTTTCTGGCTATCAAATAAGGATACAAAATATTAGTTTCAATTTGTTGAATAAGAATGTAAATAATTAAAACTAAAGCAGATTTTACAGGTGAGTCTAAAAGAGCGATCGCTATGGGAGGAATCACACTTATAGTCTGTCCAATATGTGGAATTAAAGTTAATAATCCTGCTAAAACAGCTTGAGCTGAAGCTAGGGGAATTTTCAAGATAGATAAACCAATAAAACTGAGTAAAGCAATTACACTCATATTAAATAAAGAACCAATTATCCATCCTCCCAAAGCTATTTCACAATTATCTAAAATTAAGTTCACTCGTTGCCGATAAAAAGAGGGAAATAATTTGATAAATCCTTGACGATAGGCAATTGGATTTGCCAACATCATTATACTTAAAACTAGAGTTAGTAATAAGCTGAGAAATATGCCAAAAGTGTTACCAACAAATGCTCCAGCATTATTAATTAATTGATTAAATATTGGTTGCAGTTGAGGAATAAATTCATTAATATCAATATTTGGTAATTGCTCTCTAAATTGATTAGGTAATTTATCTTTAAGTATATTCAGCCAATCATTTAATCTGTTAATTCCCTGGGGAACCATAGTCATTAGTTGTTGAAATTGTTCTGTTAAAGGGGGAACAATTACCCAGAAAAAAGTGATAATTAATAAGATAAATAAGCTGACTGAAATTAATACAGCAAAAGGTCGCTTAATTCGGAAATTTTGGAGCCATCTGGCTAGTTTATTCAAAGTAGTAGCAATTACTACGGCAGTAAATACTAACAATAGTAATTGACGAATTTGCCACAGTATGTATATGGAAGCAAGAGTGATAAATAGACCAATCCAATTACCTAAGTTCACAGAAATTATCGTTAAATTATGGGTTGATAGTATATTGATTATGAAATAATTTATGAAAAAAAGTTGTAGGAGTTTAGTTTGGTCTCTTAATTCTATGTTGACTTGAATTTAGAGACCAAACCTCATTTCAGTTATCAGTTATCAGTCTTCAATTTCATCAATTTTCACCTCCAAATTTATCTAATAGTTCTTCACGGGAAAATTTTAACATTAAGGGCATTAATTATGGTAAAAATAAAGATAGTAAAGATTCAATAATTACCTCTAGTTTGCTATCCAATTTACCAAAATAAATACAAGTAAGTCTTCCAGCATTTCTCGATATCCTTATTGTATTTCCGACTGAGTAGCTGCTTCTAAATTTTTGGAAAAAAGTGGTGATAATTGCATCATTTTTCTCCTCCAAATCTAGCTAATAATTCGTCACGAGATAAATTAGATAACTGTAAAATTAGTCTGGTAAAATCCTCTTTTGGCAACTTCATAATTTGTTCAATAATTACCTCT
>NZ_JAYKGW010000022.1:0-6565 GCF_035285525.1 Okeania sp.
TGTTTGGAAAGGGGGGAGATAGCATAGAATCTTGTTTGGAAAGGGGGGAGATAGCATAGAATCTTGTTTGGAAAGGGGGGAGATAGCAGGGGATCGTAAATTACCTTAAAATATATAATATAGGTAATTAGTTGATGAAAAATTTTGTACCTTCTCACCTGATTATTTCCTTTGTGCCCTTACTAGCCCCCCTTTCAAAGGGGGGTTGGGGGGATATACTCATAAGTCCAGGCAATATCATTTTATTCACCAATACTTAATTATCAATTATCCATTATCCTCTGAAGACTCGATAAATCTACATAATGTTTAAAGTCTCTGCACCAACCATAGTGAGGAGCATTAGTCCACCCTAACTGTACACAACTGCTATCTATACCTTCAATAAGTGCAAATTCCCTCGTCTTGTAGACAACCCGATATTTACCTGGCCAACCCACTACAATCACAATATCATTGACTTGAATCTCCGTATGCTTCCTCAATTTCTTCTGGTGTTGCTTGTCTAACTGTACCATCATGGTCTTCAATAAGCCATCTACTTTTGTCGTCTTGGTAAACTCGGCAACCATCTTTAGTGTATCCGTATGCCATGATTTTATGTGATAATCAATTAATTGTTCAATAGTTGTGAAAAAACCTTTTAGCTTTATTTCTGACTCTAGTCTAGTATTTGTAATTTCTGTTATGAAAGGCTGTGATAAATTGCTTCTACCACAACTATCTAGAGAGTGTCTAGCTAACAAGCAGTTTTTGTTATTTTCTGCCAGCAGAATATAACCAGATTGCCATACTCCATAGTGATTTAATTCAACTGTTTTAGCCATTTCCATTTATTTTTCCTGTAATTATCCGACGTAAATAGTTAGCCGTTAATTGCTCCATGTTAATTTTAACAGTAGCGATCGCTTCTTAACTAAATAGACTAGAATTAACTTTAAAAAAAATTTCCTAATATTTTAGCTTGTTCTGAAGTAATCTCTTCTGTACCATTAATCAAATCGATCCCTACCCTCTCCGAACCAATAACTTTGACTAAATCTGCAAAATTTACTCCCTGTTGTTCCATCAAAAATCGTAACATTGAATCAGGAGTTGATGCGGAACCTGGGTGATAAAAATCTTGCTCAAACATTTCAATTAAAACAATTAATAATTCATATAAAGTTTCTGGCTCCGGAGTCAGATTTTGAATGTGCATTAACTCTTCTAAAATTGCTAGTGCTTTTTCATTTTCCGACTCTGTTTTTATTACTTTTAGCTGATATTTAGCTAACAACTCACTATATTTTTTTGAACTAAAAGTAAGGGTCATTTTTCCAATACTCCTTATCATATTCTGCATGGGTGAGAATGTACTTAATATAAATCAATTGTCTTTGGTAATCTATACTAACAATTAAACGATATTTATTGCCCTTAATATTGAAAACTGTAAAATTACCAACAATTTATGCTGAAGGAAAGACTGATTTAACATCAAGCAAATTTGACCAATTAGCTTGACTAACAACTTTAAACCAATTATCTAACGTATCTTTAGAGTCACTATGGCTAAGGGTATATTCCCTTACAGCGGTTTTCATGATTAGTAAACCACAGTAGGGACGTTGCATAACAAAAATGCGTTTCATGTCGCGCAGCGATACGTCCCTACAAGATTTTGGTTATGGCGATATGGTTCATTGATTTGAAAAGCGCTGTAAATATCAATAGCTAATAACCTGCATCTGTTAATCATAAAAACAACAAGTTAGTTTATTTTTACATAATACCAGCTTTGGTGGTATTAGCTATGATTTTTTCAAACATTAGAAACCTGGTCTGTATTAAATTTTTTATTATACTACAATCTATCCTCAACAAACCCGGCTTTTTAATAATGCAAACTTAGATTTCATGGCTTGATTTACCCACCCCTAAAAACGATAAAATTTCTGTACTCTTTAGCTTCTCTTCAATTATTAATTATTAATTATTAATTATCAATATATATCTGCCACATCTGCTGATACGCATTTTCCATTTCGCGGGTAAACTGTTTCGCATTCCACAAAGGTGCAGTCCGTTTAGACTGGCGTAACTTCCAGGATACTTCTTTCCGTAAATTTTCATCTCTTCCCAGACGAATACCCCATTCTACATATTCCTCATCACTCCAAGCAATACCTTCGGTGATGCCAGCATTCATCATCATGGTATAGCTATTTCTGGCAGCAAACTGTTGACCAACTTTTGTCACCATAGGAATACACATCCATAAAGTTTCTAATGTTGTGGTTGCCCCATTGTAGGGGTAAGTGTCAAGCACAACATCTGCAATCTGCAAATTTGCTCTGTGAATTTCTTCTAAAGCAACTCTACCCGTAAATTTAATGCGATCGCTACTAACACCTTCTGCTGCTGCTGTGTCAATAATTAATTCATTGAGAAATTCTTCATTGCCAAACCCTTTCATTAAAAAATAACTGTTGGGAACTTCTTTCAGAATTTTCATTTGCAGTCTTATTGTATTAGGATTATATTTAGGTCCCCTCTGAGCTGTAAAATATACCACCGCATCACTGGGAATATCTAAGTTATCTCGACGCAAACTAGGCTGCGAAACTTCAAACCCATCTACTGCTACATAAGTTTGTGGTAATCGCCAGATTTTTTCTGAATAATACTTCTGAGCATCCTCTGGCAAAACATAGGGATCGGCAATATAATAATCAATAGTAGGTACTCCCGAAGCATCCCAACCCAACCAAGTCACTTGTATTGGTGCTGGTTTCAATGCCATAATCCAACAACTATTAGTTAAAGTCAGACTATCTAAATCAATTAAAACATCTATCTCATCTGCATAAATTTGTTCTGCTACTTCTGAACTAACCATTCCTCCATATAAATGTGCTTTAGTTACTTGATTGACATACCATTCTTGTAAAGTATCATCTCTCTTTTTAGAACCTAATAAATAAGCATATACTTGAAATTTATCTTGATTGTGGTGTTTCAATAACCAACGTGCAATCCAACCAACGGAATGTTTTCTGAAGCAATGAGAAATATATCCAATCTTTAAAGGTTTTTCTGATAAATATTTTCTTTGGGATAATCCTTGACAGTATTTATTAACTTGATTCTCAGATGTTTTTTCTACATAAATTTGGCATGCTTGTGAAAGCTGACTGCGTAGTTTAACATTTTTTTGGGGGCAATCAAATACATAGGGGAAAAAAAAGCTGGTATTATATAATCTCATTGCTTCTCGACCAACTTTTGATGGTGTTTTTTCGATCAGGTCTTTTATTAACAATTCTTGACGCTCTATCAATGCTTTTGCTTCTTGGTTATAACCCCCCGCAGACATCATTGCCCGCAGTATGATGTGGTTATTATAAATTTTATGATGTAACTTTTCAGAAATAGCATAAGAACGTTCAGCATACTCTATAGCTTTTACATATTCTGTTAATTCTGCAGAAAATTGAGACATAGTACCCAATAAACCTTGGTTCTTGGGTGTAATCTGTAGAAATAAATCTCCATAATCTCGGGCGATATTTACTGCTGCAAATGAGTAAGCAACTTCATACAAAACTTGAGTAAAGCTATTCACAATAGCTTTTCCTTCTTCTTCTTTCGCCTGTTTGATATATTTTACACAAGCTGCTGCAAAGTCTAAAGAAGATTGATGTATAGGATTGTATATCAACAGTTTTTTCAAGACATGATGTAATAAATCTAAATCAACTTCTAAAGGTGGATCAGTTTGTAATTGATCTATAATTCCATATTCAATTAGTTGTTCTCCTGTATAGTTTTCTAAAGAAATTGATAAATCAACTAAATGCAGTAAATTTTCAATCTCGGTGGGATTAATTTCCCGAATATGCTGCCGAAGTGCCCACGCAACAGAAAAATCCTCTAGAGCAGACCTTCGGTTTGCCTCTTTTGCCAATACTTGAATTAACTCTCTCATCCAATGCTCGACTTGCTCCGGTTCCCCATTTGCCATTCCTAGTAACCAAGTTGTCTGTGCTGCTTCTTCTTCTCCTTGCAATAGCAAAATCAACCCCAACTGCCAATAGTAAGACTTATTTTCAGGATTCCTATCTATTGCCTGTTCATATAAAATAGCTGCTTGATGATAGCCACCATCAAGGAAGTATTTATTTACCTCTTGTTGCCAATTAGTTGTGTCATTAGACATAAATTCTCAAGTAATATAAAGCTACCTACAAAATTAGGTAGCGTTTTGACGCGCTACCTTCTAGTGTTAAGAGTGAAAACAGTAATATTTTAGTTTACTGAATAAATTAATTTCTGTTTATGTTAAACAATTACAGAGCTTCTGAATAGGCAGTTGGACAGCTAGTGACTGCAGTGGGATCTGCTCCTGTAGTTGCTGCTGCACTACTTTCACAAAGTATTGTTTGAGAAGTATTTGCTCCATCAGCTTCTGTAAGGAAAACAATACCTGCATATACTTTTAATCCACCAGCAGCACTTGATGTCCAACCACGAGCACTAGCACCTGATTCACCAGCTATTGCATAAGTGTAGTTACTGGTTGCAGTCTTGATTCCCAGACCTAATTGAGCAATAGAGGTTGTGTTAACGATAAACTTACCATTTTCAGCATAATAAGCTTGCTGACCTTTGTTGATAGAAGCAAGATACTGCTTGGCTTCAGACTGCTTAGCTTTATTAGCTTGGTTTAAGAAGGAAGGTAAAGCAATAGCAGATAAAATTCCGATAATAATAATAACAACCAAAAGTTCGATTAGGGTAAAACCTTCTTCTTTTCTCTTCTTAGCAACGTGTTGTAAGAACTTAGCTTTAAATTCAGTTTTCATTGTTATTTCTCCTCTAATAATTAATTGGACGAATAATTTTTTTCTCCTGAAACTAACTTACCCACCTGACCAAAATTTCATATCATCCCCCAGAAAATTTTTTTTAGTAGATTGATTTAAGGGGTACAACCCAAAAAGTTCTAAATTCCTAGTAGGGATTTAGTCCTTAATTTTCATTTTTTTTGGACTAAAGCTCAACTACTAAAGAGTCTAACTATCCCTGTTTTATCCTAATCAGTTCTTGCTATAACTCCCACTTTCCAACCCAAAGATTCTAGTAAAGTCCGCAAAAGATTACAGCGCTTTTCACTCTCGATGAACCACCGGAGCCATAACCAAAATCTCGTAGGGACGTTGCATAAGGGCGTCCCTACTGTGGTCTACCGAAATGAAAACTGCTGTAAATTCTATTTCACCTGTTTATTGAAGTTTTTTGTTAAAAATTGCCAAGTTATGGTAAAGGTCATCAGAAAGAAAATAAAACTCAATTAATTCGGTATGATAATTAATACTTTTAGGCATTGTCACGACTCCTTATTACTAAAAGTAGGTTGGGTTGAGGGACGAAACCCAACATCATTAATAAAATATCAATTAAGATTGGTTGGGTTTCACTATCGTTCTACCCAACCTACTAAAAACTGTTGCCCGTGAGGTACTAAAAGTAGGTTGGGTTGAGGGACGAAACCCAACATCATTAATAAAATATCAATTAAGATTGGTTGGGTTTCACTATCGTTCTACCCAACCTACTAAAAATAATGAACAATTTAATATAATATCAATCAAAATTTGTTGGGTTTCACTATCGTTCTACCCAACCTACTAAAAGTTATGAATAATCAAATAATTTTCATTCTCAAAGTCCTCATTCTTTCTGCGGGACTTTCCCTGTTAATCAAATATTTTTGCCCCGATCTATCCATTCCTTCCACGACCATTAACGCTCTAATAATTGTACTTATACCACCTATATTTGTAGGAATGTTATTAGGGTGGCAACTTTTGCAGCAAGTTGAGAATATAGAGTAAGCGATCGCTCACTTTAAAATATTAAAGATATTCTCAATTTAAGCTTAAATAAAAGAGTAAATATTTTTGACTTCATTCTTTCTCTTCATCCGAAAAACAAACTTTCATTAATTAATCACTAATAACTCCAATGACAAGATTCCTCCACGATCAATTTGCTAAACAATATTTAGAAGAATTACTATCAAGTATTGGGGAAGTAAAAGCTGCTCGTGAAGTTAGAGGAGAAGTCAGACAAATAGATGTTTGGTTTTCTCCTAAACCACAACTTCAAGGAAATCCTGAATTATTAGGATTATTAGGTAATTTAGCTAAAACTTCAGCATTATTTGAACCTGATCATAATCCTGTAACTCCTAATTAAATTAATAGTTGTCTTCTCAAATTATTGCTAGTTCAAGGAGAAATGCAACGGGAAGTGAAACGAAATAAAACTTGTATTTCTATGGATGACTATCCGAAATTATGGATATTAACTCCGACAGCTTCTCAGAATATATTAAATGGATTTCAAGCTACTTTAGATGAAGAAAACTGGTGTTCGGGAATTTACTTTTTCGGAGAATATTTCCATACAGCAATAGTAGTAATTCATCAATTACCAAAAACTCCAGAAACAATGTGGTTGAGAATATTAGGAAGGGGAAAAGTTCAGTCTCAAGCCATTGATGAATTAGAAGGATTAC
>NZ_JAYKGW010000023.1:0-48784 GCF_035285525.1 Okeania sp.
TGGGTTGATTTCTAAATGGTTCAATTAAACAATCACTCAATAATATTCTATCTAACACTTGGAAATTTAAGTCATAAATAGGAAGTTTTGAAGCTGGAGAAAAATAAATATCTACTTGTCTAACTTCCCCAGTTACTTCTCAACTAATTTCGACTTTACCAAAAGGTGAAAGTAATTCTTTGAGGTATTGCTTAGAAAATTGATCGTGGGGTTGTCTTGTCATTCTTTCTGTTCCATAAAAGTTTTAATTGAATTAGCAATATACTTGTCTAAGATTGTCTGACCAATCATATTATAATGGCAGCAATCATCTCGGTAAACTATTTCTTTTTCCTTATCAAAAATCTTCACAGCATTAAATATATTAACATTGGCTTTTTCTAAGCTATTAATTTGAGAAAGTAACACTGGATAACCTTTTCTAACTCCTATGGCATAAGGATGATTTTCAATAATAAATATTTTTTCTTCTGGGCTAAATACTCTTGCTGTCTGATAATATTGATTAGGCTGAATAAAATGCAAATACAATATATTTCTTTCGGCTAAAATTTGACTCATTATTAATGATGATTCATACCAGTTTTCAGCAATTTTCTCAAAAGCAACTTCATCTTCTAATACTTCTGACATTTTCTTCAAAGATATGAGACTATTGCTACTATCAATTTTGCTAGAATTTCTGGCGACTTGTTTATCGTATTTAATAATTTCTTCTTGATAGCTATCTAATAATCCTTTAACCTGCAAACTTCTCCAACTATGACATAATACTAATTTACAATTTTCCAATTTATTAATAGCAATTGATAAATGATTTTTCAGTTCGCTAATTTTGACTATTGCCTTCATTACAGACATATCATTATTAGCTAACTGTGTTAAAGGTAGGATATGTTGTGCGCTCGGCAAAGATAATTCTACTTTTTGCTGATTATTTTGGTAAGATAGTGCCACTTCATTGAACCCATCAATATTAATAACTAAATCAAATTCTTGCCCAATAGAAAGAAAATAGTTAAGCATTAACAACTGCTGTGGTTGTTTATAACCCCCATTAGCAAAACATAAAATGATAATTTCTTGATCTTTTAATTGGGGAATTTCTTTTAAATATTGAATAAACCCTGACTCCTCCCGAACTTCATTTAAAATCGTATGTAAAGCAAAATTATTAGCAACTGAACCACCAAATACACCTATAACAAACTGATTTTTATTGCTTTTAATAAAAGGATAATCATATTTAGATACAAAGCCATAATTATTAATCCTTATTCCTGCAATTTCGTCGGTAAAAATTCCTGGTTTTACTACATAGCCGAAAAAAGGATGTAGTCGCTCCACTATTGATTCATTATTTAAGTTTTCATCCAGTCTAGTACCTGTTTTTTCCAATTCTTCTCTAACTTGAGAAATAGTATTTTTTCTAGTATAAAATAGTTCTTTTTTCTGAGAAAAATAAAATCCCAGTGAAACAGCCTCTAAACCAACAAGTGCTAAAACTAAGTTAATACTAACTAAACTTAATCCTGTTTTTATTCCTTCAATTAATTTCAAATTTTTCATAGCATTACCAAATTTTGGTGGTGGTACATAGTAATGGTATAAGAAGTGTAGAAAATTTAGGAAACGTGAAAAGTATCGAGGAAATTTTTACTCCATTTTTTGGATAAATGGTACACTTTTGTTAATATTTTATACTGACAGAACTTATACAAAGAAACCCGATTTCTTTGTTCGTCTATGTAGGGTTTGCTGATTAAATCTAAAAGTCTTTACAGATAAAACTTTTAGCATTTTTAGGTATGAAAAAATTACCTGCTTTTAGGTCTCTCCTATCATATAGAATCCGGTTAAAAGTGTATATGTTCATAATTTTCTCTACACTTCAATCTCCCCATTTCCCTATCTCCCCATCTCCCACAACTATATAACGAGTATTCAACCAGATTTTATATCAAGCACGGTTCCGGAAAAATCATTCATTCTAGGATTTTAGGTAGACCAAGGGTAGAAAAATCAAGGAAAAATTATTCCTCCTACTGTCTCTCTCTGTCTTCCCACCCTCCCCACACTCTGCTTTTTTCAGAAAGTCATGTAAAATCACCTCATCACTCCATCACGAGTCCTGTAAACATAAAAAAATTATAGGGACTTTCCGCAGAAAATCCCTATAATTTTTAGATCGAAGGTTGACAGCCTTAAATTTTGTTTCTCCCGTCCTAAACTAAACCATCTGTAGACGAAGGAAGTGCCCAAAAACCAATAAACTCATCTCGATAGTTGAGTGTGTCCAGCACTAACTCTCTATTACTTGGATCGGAGGTATAAAAGTGAGTAATATTCAGAGGATTTGCTTGTTCAGCATCCAAGTTGGTCAGTCGGTAAACAGGTATTGCCTCAGCAGGTGCATCTGCTGGTCTAGTTTCCGTTGTACCCACTGGTTTATAAGCATTAAACGCTACCCCTGTATTGACGAACTGTGGAAGAGAGAGGTCTATACCAGTCTGAAATGATAAAAAGATACTACCTGTAGCAGTATTAATGTAGCGAAAAACTGGATCGCCCTCATTGACCGGAACATCAAACTCATTACCTTCCCCCTGATAAAGGTTAGGTTGACCTGTTAAATCATCTATTTCAGTTTGATTAGATGTGAATATATGTGATTGTGATGTAAAGTTCCAGAAGCGCAATACATCTTGAGATTCACCACTAAAATTAATACCTCCAGGATTACCACTAAATTGTCCGACGGTCAATGTATACTCTGTAGAAGATTCTTGTCCATCAGGAATACTCACGCTATTATCAACAGGTGTGACTCTGAGCAAATAATTCCCTGTCGTAAGATTTTCAGTGATTAACCCGTTATTGGTTACTTCTGCTGGTACCGAGTTTACCAAATTTAAGGTGGCGTCATATAACTCTAGTTGAGCATTGTCCTGGATGGCATCTAGTATAACTGTAATCTGACTATCACTAGGGACTTCAAAGTTATACCAATCATCGGCGTCACTACTACCAACAAAACCATTAACTAATGGATTATTAAACGCATTACCAATAGAAACCGCAGTATCAGAAAAGTCGTTATTGGGATCTTCTGAGTTAACTTCTAACAAGTAAAATCCAGTAGTGCCATTAACACTTCCGACTGTAGCTGTATAGTTTATATTTGATACTATCGGATTGTAAATAATTTGTTCAGCTTCCCCGACGCCACCAGAATCACCAAAAAGTGGTAAATCTGAGGCATTTCCATCTAATATTAATTCAGTGTCAAGAGTAATTTCTCCATTTGGACTAGGACTAATTGGAAATACTGTCACAGTTAAAGGTTGATTAAAGTCAATTTCTGATGATGGTATTAATATTTGTTCTGCTCCATTAGGGGCTAAGATATCGCCAACTTGTCTAAAACCACTCATTAGTTTATACCTTTTAATTTTCTAAGTTAAAATATCAAGTAAAGCTTGAGATATATTTTCAGGAAATTAGGTTTTGGAGCAGCATATAGCTGTTCTTAATTTAAAACCTTGTTAATAGACTCTACTTGATTAATATTAGAACCAGCATACCAAGTTTATAGCTAACTTAACTAATTTAGCTAATTTCATTAACTTCGCTAATTAGGGTTTGCTGAATAAATCTAAAAGCTTTTTCTTTTAGAGGTAAAAGTTTGAGAATTTTTAGGGTGTAAAAAAGTGCCCTTGTTCCAGCCGAAAATATTCAAAATTTTAGCACTTTTTGCTTAGTATGGCAGAAAAATTAAGGAACAATTATTCCTCCAAATTTCTCTATCTTCTGACACTTCCCACTCTCCCACATTCTCGTTTTTCAGGAAATTCTAATTAGGGTTTGCACATGGAAAGTCTGATGGTTAAAGTAGGGAGGGAGTAGTAGGGACGTTGCACAGTCCGCACAGAGTGAGGAGGAATAGGAGTTATAGAGGAATTAGTTGGAATAATTGTCTCTTAATTTTTCTGTTCTAGTTAGTATCAGAAGGCTAACTTTTTTAACCTTTCTGACCTAAAAGCTGGTACTTTTTTTAGACAAACAAGTTCCTAAAAGCTTTATCTGTCAATACTTTTATACTTTTTCAGCCAGCCCTAATTAGGGTTTGCGCATGAAAAGTCTTTTTGTCAAGGTAGGGACGTTGCAGGAACACCCCTAAAGAATTAAGATTAATAAGGAGTTGTTGTATAGGAGGTACACGGTTCCCGATAAATCGGAAAAATTATCCCTTGCCCAACTCTTGCACAAATACCAAATTTTTGAGGTTTATAAGCCAAAAATCTGGTACTTTTTTTGATATAAAAAGGCTACAATATTTATCTGTGAATCGCAAGCATTCAGCTATTAGCACCTCAGCTATCAGCAATAAAAAACTCAGTTTTAAGCAAGATATTTAAACGAATCAAGAAAGTGAAAACTGAATTTTGTAGTCAGAAAAATTTCTGATTTATCACCGAGTCGTATCATAAATCTTTTTTCTCAAAATCAAATCAATAGCTGAGTCCTGAATGCTGAGTGCTGAATGCTTACTGTGAATCTTTTTAGATTTAATCAGTAAACTCTAATTATTTCAAACGAGTATAAGCAATATAGGGTTTTCCAGAGTAATAAGATACATCTATTTTTTATTTTTATCATATTTTCTGTTTTCAGTTAAGTTTTCCCTCTATTAATTCAGGAATTTATTTGGCACGACTACTTAACTTATTAAAGTTTACAACTCACAAACCCAACCATAAGATTCAGTAACTTTATCAGTTTTAATATCTTCTAATTTTTGCAAAACTTGAGAAGCATATTTACGTTCAGAAACAGGGGGTAAAATCATATCTTTACCTTGATAATTAATCATAGAAATATGAGCAATAGTAGCAGCAGTTCCCATACCAAATGCTTCCGAAAGATTCCCCTCTTCATAAGCTTTTGCTACTTCATCAATAGAAATTAATCTTTCCTCAACTCTAACATTCATATCTCTAAATAAAGTTAATACACTATCTCTAGTAATTCCGGGCAAAATAGTTCCTGTTAACTGAGGAGTAACAACCACATTATTAATAACAAAAGCCACATTCATTGTGCCACATTCTTCAATATATTTTTTCTCTTTCCCATCCAACCATAAAACATTATCATAACCCTGTTCTTTAGCTTCTTTATCTGCCAATAAACTACCACCATAATTACCAGCACATTTAGCTGCACCAGTTCCTCCTTCAGCAGCTCGAATATATTTATCAGTTACAATTAATTTTACTGGTTCAGAATAATAAGCACCTACCGGACAAGTAATAATAATAAATTTATAACTCTTTGCTGGTTTTAGACCAACCGATTCATCAGTGGCAAAATAAACAGGTCGAATATACAATACACTACCAGATTGAGTAGGAATCCAATCAGCATCCAGCTTAATTAATTCTTTTAAACCATCAATAAAAATTTCTTCAGGAATGGATGGCATACATAATCGAAAAGCTGATTCATTAATCCGTTTATAATTAGCTTGCGGGCGAAATAATAAAGGATTTCCTGTCGCACTTCTATAAGCTTTTAAACCTTCAAAAACTGCCTGACCATAATGCAGTGCAGATATAGAAGGAGCCATAGAAATATTGCCATAAGGAACAATTTTTACCTCTTGCCAAGTACCATCTAAGTATGTAGCAACTAACATATGGTCGCTAAATACTTTACCAAAAGGACTATTATTAATATCTTGTTCTTTAATTCGAGAGTGGCTAGTTTTTTCTATAGATATTTGAGAATTAACTATTTGCATTATCGTCTGGCTCCAGAATAGTAACTACAGTTTTTCTAGAATACCATTAATAATTTGATAGTTACAGCAGTTAAAGGAAAAATTAGGAATTTTGGTCAACTTTATTGTCAGCATTCTACATCGTCAGCATTTAGCGGTCAGCTATTTATTTTTGTTTGAGATAAAAGCTTTATTAGTTGAGGTAAATTGAATCTTACTATCAAAACCGACTTGAAAGCTTATATTCATTAGATATCTCCAGAAAAGAGAGAAAAATTAACGCTTAACAGGGAATAATAATTGATAATTTATGGATAATAATTGATTTTACTTTTTATTTTTGAAGATGTCTATTATAAAGCTATTTTAGTTTAGATAAGATTTGCTGTTTGCGCAGCATAACCCAGGAAATACTTACACTTTATTTATGGAATATTTCCGTTTGAACTATTCCCCAAAAAATTCAGTATCTTAATCCCGATACTTTATAGCAACCGCCTTGGCAGTTAGGACATGAACTGATGATGAATCAAAGACCAGGGAAACACTTTTTCAACTGTTTCCTGTTCCCACTTAAGTGTTCCCTGCTATAGATTTGAGGTACTTATAACTGATAACTGAATGGGGATGGATTAATTTTAATTGATGATTAACTATCATCCAAATAAAATCAAATACCCATCCCCATTTTAACTGTCTAATACAAGCATTTATCCCTCAGCTATAAGCCAGCTTCCTGGGTCGTAAATCCCCAGTTCAACTATTACTTTTAGTTTTTGATAAAAGCTTTATTATACGGTTCCCGATAAATCAGCAACTTTATTTGAAGTTTTCAAGTCTATATTTGTTGAAACCTCTTCCTTAAAATTGAGTTTTTTATTGTTGATAATTGAGAGCTGACAGCTAATATCTAAATACTTATATTGATTAATCATCATGTTTGGCAATCACCCAAATAGCATGAATAATTCCAGGAATAAAACCTAGAATTGTTAGCAGAATATTAATCCAAAAAGCACCACCTAAACCAACAGTTAAGAAAACACCTAAAGGAGGTAAAAATATAGCAGCTAGAATTCGTAGTATAGTCATTTTAGTTACTCTTGTAATTGTTCAACTATCATTTTTTTCATTGTATGGCATTAGCCACAAATTTCAGGAATTATAGAATATTTGAAACTAGAGAATATTAATAATTAACTTTCTAGTTTCTTTACCAATAGATAATTGATAAGAAAAGAGTTTTTTTAAGTCTCTAATTTTCTAGAGAACTTTACTAATACTCTAATTATCCATCATTCATTATCAATTAATAAAAATCTTCCTTCCTAAATATAACTTCAACTCTTCCTAGAGCCTTTACCGAAAAACTTAGGAGGTTCGGCTATTGTATAAACTTCCGTCTCAGTGGCGATCGCCTCCCGGAGATGTTTAGGAACTTGTAAAATTCCCAATAAAGTAACCCCATCCAGCATTCTCAACCCACCAATAGTTTTTTCTGCCAAAAGTTGATCAATTTCTTCTGTATTAGGAAAACTATTAATCATTGCTCTTGAACCCAAAACAAAGCCCCAGGGTCGGCCATAAGTAGGGACATGACTGCTATAGGACTGAACATAAGGAAATACAGCCTTCATTGTATTAACAATTCGAGCATGAAGTTTCATTTCTCCTGGAGAAACCGGACCAGCTTGGACAACAAAAAATCCTCCTGGAGTAAGTACCTGTAGAATTTTTTCAAAATAATCCTTAGTAAATAATTGAAATGATGGTCCTTCCTCAATAGGATCGGAAAGGTCAGAAATAACTACATCCCAACTCTCACTAGAATTATCTAAAAATTCTAAAGCATCACCAATAACTAATTGGAGGCGAGGGTCATTAAAAGCATTCTGGTGCATTTCTGGCAAATACTCCCTACAAGCTTCTACCACTTCTCCATCAATATCAATCATGGCCACTTTTTCGACAGTTTGCCAACGTAAGACCTCTCGAATAGTTGCTCCCTCACCACCACCAAGAACCAGGACTTTACGAGGAGAACCATGATATATCATCGGAGGATGTACTAGAGGTTCATGGTATAAAAATTCATCTCCTGTACAAGATTGCCATTTACCATCAAGAACCAGTGCTTTACCGTAAATACCTGTTTCTACAATGTACATTTCTTGATAAGTAGTTTTCTTGTAAGCAAGAACTTTAGTAAGACCATGAACATAAATATCCCAAGGTGTGATATACTCACTTACCCATAAATCTGCACCAACTTCACTATCTGCCATAAGACATACTCCTAAATGAAATATTTATCTCAGATATTGAGATAGAATGTAATTTTTAGCACAAAATGGTTTTTGATTCCAAGCAAATTAGTATACAAAGCAGATTTAACGAAGTCAGAAGTTGTTTGGAAACTGAGATGTGGAGATAGGGGACGCGGGAATTAAAGGCTTTCTTGGATCAACAGAGTGAGTAGATTGAATGGTCTATTGTTCGAGCTGTGAAGCCATTTTTACTAATTTAGACCATAATAAAGATTGAAACCTTTATCTATGAATACTTTTAGATTTAATCAGCCAGTCCTAATTACACATTTTCTTGACTTTCTATTTCTCTCTCCCTCTCTCAACTAGAAAATTGATTTGGCACGACTGCTTAAGGCTGGCTGATTAAATATAGAGGCATTGAGAGATAAAGGTTTTCAGGTTTTTAGGTATCAAAAAGTGGGAAGTTTTAGGCTAGTGAGGTACGGTTCCGGAAAAATCAAAAATTGAGCATTTTTGGCTGACTATGATAGAAGAATCACTCTTACTCTTTCTCCGGCCAACTTCTCTCTCTGTAACTCCTATCTCTCTTAATTCTGTACAGACATTCCTATGTCTCTAGGACTTCCTACTCCCTACTCCCTACTTCCTATTCCCACCATCAGACTTTTTCAGCAAGTCCTAGTTAAATATTAATTGTTATAAAAATTATCATAACCAATTTAGGATTGCTATATTATTAACTAAATCACCTAAATTTTATCCATGATGATATAGAGTAATTTTACTCAATATCTCAAGAACAAAAACGATTTTTCCTAATTAAAATTATTTAAACTTATTAGTCAAATCTTATTTTTGACTTAACCAGTTATAGCTTGTCTTCAATAGTAATTCTAAATAGTTTGTAACATTTTATTTGATTTAAACATTCAGCTATTAACCGTTAGCTATTAGCAATAATATCTAAACCTCAAGGTGAAGCTTTAAATGAATTAACCTATCAAGTCAGCTTTGATAGTAAAATTAAATTTATCTCCATTCATAAAGCTTTTATCTAAAACTAAAATAAATAGCTAATAGCTGAATGCTGAATGCTGTTTCCCCAGCATTCCGTAGGAAATGCTTACCCTTTTATCATAGGAATTTCCTCTCCAAATCCCTCCCATTTTTGCTTAGATTTGGAAACCAAATTCCTACAACTTTTTTCACGAATCATTTCGGATTGCTAAAGTATAATTTATTCAATAAGTTAGTCTTCATAGCGCTATGCAAAATAATACAACTAACAACTTTCCAGATATTTCTTACCAGGAGTGGAATACAGAACTTTACGACAGCAAACATTCCTTTGTTTCTAACTTAGCATTAGATTTATTAGAATTACTTCACCCTCAAATAGGTGAAAAAATTCTTGACCTTGGTTGTGGTACAGGTCATTTGACCTATAAAATTACTACCAGAGGAGCAAAAGTTATAGGAATTGATAATGCTCCAATTATGATTGAAGAAGCTCATCGTTATTATCCAGATATTAAGTTTTTAGTAGGAGATGGAATTAATTTTGAATTGAAAGAAACATTTGATGCAGTGTTTTCTAATGCAGCCCTTCATTGGATTAAAGAACCAAAAAAGGTTATTCATAATATTTGGCGTGTACTTAAACCAGGAGGTCGTTTTGTTACAGAATTTGGTGGAAAAGGTAATATTAAAACAATTATTAATGGTATTTATGAAGCTTTAGATGCTGCTGGTTATGGTAGAAATAAACAACTTAATCCTTGGTATTTTCCCTCTGTAGGAGAATATGCTAATCTTTTAGAATCGGAGGGGTTTTTATTGACTTTTGCTAGTTTGGTAGATAGACCAACTAAACTTGAAGATGGAGAATATGGTCTGGGAAATTGGATTAGGATGTTCGCGAGTTGTTTCTTTGTAGGAATCCCAGAAAAAAAGCAAAATATTATTATTGATGATATTAAAGATAGATTGCGTCCTCATTTATATAAGAAGGGTAAATGGATAGCTGATTATAAGAGAATTAGGATTGTCGCTTATAAAATTAATGAATAATCAAGTAAGCATTCAGCTATTAGCTCTCAGCTCTCAGCAATCTTGCTTAATAAAACTTTTATCGCCTAAATAATAGCTAATCGCTGACTGCTAAATACTTACATAATAAATAATTCATATATGGATAATTGATAATTCAGCAAACCCTAATAATTAATTAATAATTATTAATTATTAATTATTAATTATTAATTATTAATTACTAATTGCTTTATAAACAGCTTTGACATTATACCAATTTAAAAATATTCGAGAAATTTCTAATGCTAACTGCGATTTTCCTCGGTCAATTAACCATTGCAAAAAAACAGCCATTGTCTTTTCATTTAATCTTCCTCCTAATGATAAAAATCCCCATAATAATCTATGTATCCATGTCATTTGAATCATCATTTTAACTTCCCAAGTCGGATGTTTTTGATAAAACAAAACTCCCATTTCCCCCCTTTGCATTTCTCTATCAATCATTCTTGGTAATTGCTCTAAAGAAAAGGGTGGATGCCAATGATAACCTACAGCTTCTGGGCATTTAATTAATTTTAAACCTAATTTTTTTAACCTAACTCCTAATTCTAAATCTTCCCAACCATACTGTTGAAAATCTAGATCAAATAATCCGGCTTCAATTAACCAATGACGAGCGATCGCTACATTTCCTGTAGCAAAAAAGGCTGCAGAAAAATCTGTTAATTTATAAGGTTCTGAAGTTGGAAAGTCAAAATTACAAGTATTAATTACTCTGCCATAAGTAAATATACGATTTGAATTTTTTCCATATTTACTTAAAGCATTTGCGTGTGCCTGAAGAAAATTATCTGTTACTACTAAGTCACTGTCTATAAATATGATAAAATTTCCTTTGGCTGCTTCAATTCCTAAATTTCTAGCTGCTGCTGGGCCTTGGTGAGATTGACAAAAAAGTTGGAGATGGGGAAATTCTTTGGCATTTGTTTTTAGCCAAGGGATGGTATTATCTGTTGAGCCATCATCGACTACTATTACTTCATATTGGGTTATGGGTTGTTCATAAATTTGACTTTCTAAGGCGCGGAGGCATTTTTCTAAAATTGGTAGGCGATTATAGGTGGGAATAATTATGCTGAAAAACATATATCTATTTCAGTTATCAGTTATCAGTTATTAGTTATTAGTACCTCTGGTTGAATGAAGTATTGGGGTTGAAACACTGAAGTTTATTTTCTCTTGGTAGATTATTGATGCTAAAATCTTGTTATATAGCTATTTTGCTTCTGAGACTCGTAAGTTATTGAGATGAAATCTGCTTTAATATCTGCATTTTCTACCTCAAAACTATAACGTTATAGGTTGAGCTAAGATTCTCAAACAAATTTAGCTAGAAATTTCTTTTCAATTTTCCAAATCAGAAAAATTTTGAGTTTCTCCTAACTATGGAATTTTGGAAATTAAGGCAAGAAAGATAATATCTCAATCTTCTACTTCCCAAACTATAACGTTATAGTTTTCCCTAAGATTCTCAATCAAACTTAGCTAGAAATTTCTTTCCAATTTTAAAAATCAGAAAAAATTTCCGAAAAATTTTGTTTTTTTCCTCTAGTTGAATTTCTTCAGATTCTTGAGTATAACAAAAATCTTTACCTAAAATGACAATAAAACGACGCATTTAATCTGATAATAAGAGATTCAGTCCTTAATTTTTCAAGAAAAACATGAGTCGTGCCAATAAAGTTGTACTAGCATATTCCGGAGGAGTAGATACCTCCGTTTGTATCCCCTACCTAAAAAATGAGTGGGGAGTAAAAGAAGTAATTACCCTAGCAGCAGATTTAGGACAAGGAGACGAACTAGAAGCAGTTCAGAAAAAAGCCTTAAATTCTGGGGCAGTCGAATCTCTGGTCATAGATGTTGTCGAACCTCTAATCAAAGAATATGCTTTTCCTGCAATTCAAGCAAATGCCCTATATGAAAATCGTTACCCTCTCTCAACAGCATTAGCTAGACCTTTAATTGCCAAAATATTAGTAGAGGCAGCAGAAAAATATGGTGCTGATGCTATTGCCCACGGTTGTACGGGAAAAGGTAACGACCAAGTAAGATTTGACGTTGCTATTGCCGGCCTAAATCCGAAAATTAAGATTCTCGCTCCAGCACGGGAGTGGGGAATGAGTCGGGAAGAAACTATCGCTTATGGTGAAAAATATGGCATTCCTGCTCCTGTGAAAAAATCTTCCCCTTACAGTATAGATAAAAATTTATTGGGGATGGCCATCGAAGCAGGTGAGTTGGAAGATCCTTGGGTGGAACCTCCAGAGGCAGTTTATGGAATGACCAAGGCGATCGCTAATACTCCCAACGAACCAGAATATGTTGAGATTGGTTTTGAGGGGGGTATTCCTGTTAGTCTCAACGGTCAAAGAATGGATGGTATTGAGTTAATAAGTAAACTTAATCAGATAGGGGGAAATCATGGTGTTGGGAGAATAGACATGATTGAAAATCGTTTAGTGGGGATTAAGTCAAGAGAAATTTATGAGTGTCCAGCGATGTGGATTTTAATTCAAGCACACCGAGACTTAGAAAGTTTGACTTTAACTGCTGATGTGACTCGTTATAAGCGGGGTATTGAGGAAACTTACAGTCAGTTAGTTTATAACGGTTTGTGGTTTAGCCCGTTGAAGGGTGCGTTGGATGCTTTTATTCAGGAGACTCAGGAAAGGGTGACTGGTGTTGTACGAGTGAAGTTGTTTAAGGGTAATATGATGGTTGTCGGTCGTAAGTCGGATAATTCTTTGTATAGTTTTGATTTAGCGACTTATGGTGCAGAGGATGAGTTTGACCATAAAGCTGCGGAAGGATTTATTTATGTTTGGGGTTTGCCGACTCGTGTTTGGTCTGAGAAAATGAGAGGTTAGTAGAACGTCGATTTTTTGAGTTTGATTATTTCTGTAGGGATGAAATTTTGTCTCTACAGAAATAGTTTTTGTGATATAGTTAATAACCGAATAATTTATAAAAAATATTACCTAATATTGCAAGGATATCGTCTGTTGATTATATTCGTTATTTGACCCGAAAGGAGAATGGATAAAAGAGAAATTACAAGGGTATCGTTTAGACGAAAAAACGAAAGTTTATGAATTAATTACAGATGGTAGAGGTGAACCTTTAAAATTAAGGTTAAAAGTAGAGGGTAAATTAATAGGATTTTATCGAGAAGATACAGGAGAAAAATTGTTAATTTCTGAAGAATTACAAGAAGCTTTAAACCGGGAGATTTTAGTAAGACAAGAAGCAGAAAAATTAGAATCTTGATTATCTCTTGATCGCGATCGCTTTGGAGAATTAGAAAATAATGAATAATAAATAATTAGGGTTGGCTGATTTATCGGGAACCGTAAAAGTCTGATGGTGAAGGTAGGGAACACTTAACTGGGAAAAGTTTAGAGTATCTGCTACGGACAAATTTTCTGATTGTAAGTAACAAAACTCTACCATTTTGAAACGACAAAAACCAAAGACTAGGTACTTTTTTAGGACTTAAAAAAGCTCAAACTTTTAGTTTTCAATGATTTTATATTTATTCAGCAAGTCCTAATTAATAATTAATAATTCAGGTTAGAAGCCTTCTCTCACTTCTCACTCTCCCCAAACTCTCCTACTCATCAAGTGACCTTGCCTGCTCAAAAATCTTTGAACTATGACTATCTCCTACAAAACGCCAATGCCAAGGTTCATAACTAATACCTTGAGGGTTATCTCTGGGGAAAGATAACTCAAAACCATAATTACCAGCATTTTTTTCTAACCATTGAAACGCCCTAGTATTTTCAAAACTAACACTGAGATTACTCTCTGGTGATATAGCATCCCCAATATCAATAGCATAACCTGTATGATGTTCGCTATAACCAGGAGGGGCACTAACTTCAGCTCTTTGAGATGTTTCTTGTCCCCGCTCTGCTTTAACCTCAAAAAATAAATACTCTTGATCTGCCACAGTTCTGAACCCCGAAATAGGAACTAACTCAATATTTGCAGACCAAGCTGCATTTGCCATAACCTTAAACTTTTTTGCTGCATTTGAATGTAGTTTAATATTTTGTTTGCCAAATACAGGAGTTAGTTCTTGCCAAGATACTTCTTTGTAGGGCAAATGTCCTAATATATTTTCTTTCTGCTGAATGGAAGGACTAAAAGATGGGGAGGGTGAAAGCGTTTCTGTAGAAGTTGGAGATGGTTCGACTACTTTTTTGCCAATATTTTGTTTCATTTGGGCAATTGAAAAATTGTCTGGAATTTTCTGAAATTGGAAGTGCAAACCAATACTAATTATCAGAGCGATCGCTCCTATCATTAGTAGTTGCCAAACCTGCCATGTTTTCTGAGATTGAAAAGGTTGATTTTTTGTACCTTCGTATTCATCTCTTACTGCTTCAGGAATGTCATCTACTGGCAATTTTTCCTCGTCTGGTCTTTTTTTTAATAAACCTAGCTTATTCAAAATTTTCACCTAAAACTCCTCAAAAGAAAGTCAAAAGTCAAAAGTCAAAAGTCAGAATTTAAGGTGGAATAGACATCTCCAACAACTAAAAATCAAATTAATTCCCTAGATCAACTAAGAGAAAATCAACTTTAGTATTTCCAGTCTTTTACTTCAGCCAGAGGTACTGATAACTGAAATGACTGTTTCTTTAATGTCCAATTGCCGAATCTGTGGTTTCTACCTCATTTAATCCATTATTGTTGTCCATAATTTTTCTTGGTCTACCTGGTTTACGCTTGTGACGTTGACTAATAGATTTATCACTGGCTACAGCTAATTCTTCTGGAGTGCATTTTAAAATATCCAGAATTTCTAGGTACTTTTGGGGAGTCATGGTTGGTTCTGTACGCCCTGTCTCCCAGTTACGCACACTGGTTTCGCTAATGCTAAGTCGCTCTGCTACCTCAGCACGGGTAAGCCCCGCACGTTCTCTCAGGGCTTCCATGTCCATACTTTTAATGTTCTCTCCGCCAATCATTTATATTATATATAAAATTTTTTTGAAAACTAATTATATAATTCAATTAAACTATCTTATTGTAAACTTCTTCAAAGAGAATTGTCTAGTTTTTTTTAAAAAAAGACTGAATTATTTTTTTAGAAAGTAGGGAGTCGGGATTAGGGAGTAGGGAGTAGGGGAGTGAAGAGTCTTGAGAAGGAATAAAAAATATATAGACGAGGTGGCCGTCATTTCAGTTATCAGTTATCAGTAAAAATTGTCCCTTAAAATTTTTTCCCTTATTTGGCCAAAAGAACTTTTCAATCTCAACAGCCATCATTTTTTTCAAAATCAAAAAATCACTTTTGATTATACAGAATATTGCGGGAAAATGAGGTGAAAATCATGTAGTGCGGGAATCTTCCCCGTATGGATGTGTACCTAATAACAACGGAGAGTGCTGTATGTCAATATTTTTAAGAATGAATTAGCTAAAATTTTTTATCATAAATTAAAACAAAAGTCAATATTAGTGTAAATTTGTTTTTGTTTTTTTCTACTCCCTACTCCCCTACTCTCCTACTCCCCACTCCCTTCAGTTTAAGTATGAATTAGCTTGAGTTTTCATCATTTGAAAAATATTGTAAAACCCATTAGCACGGGAAGGAGTTAAGCTGGCTTTTAAACCTGTTTCTTGAATAAAATCTGGAGTTATTTCTATAATTTCTTGAGGAGTTAATCCATTCAAACCCTCAATTAAAAAAGCTACTAATCCCTTAACTAACTGAGCATCAGAATCCCCTTGATAAGAAACTTTTCCATCATCTAAATTAGCAGTAATATAAACCTGAGATTGACAACCATAAACTTTATTTTCTGGTATTTTTTCAGCTTCTGGAAAATCAGGTAACTTTTTAGCATACCAAAGTAATTGTTCATAGCGCAACTTATTAGAAGATGCCCGTTGAAATTTTTTAACAATACGTTCTAATGCAGATGGTAAAGACATATTCAATAATTAACAATTAATAATTAATAATTAATAATTACCTCTTTTTATCTTCTTAAAAAAAGAGGATTGATTTAGAGGAACTTGTTTTATTTGTAAGCATTCAGTAGTCAGCATTCAGCCATCAGATTTTGAAACAAATCTATAATTTTCAACCATAAATATACATCGTTTAACAATGTCAGATATATGGTTAAAAAGTAGAAGTTAAAACAATGCTTGCCATTCATTTCTATTACGTTTGAGCTGACTGCTGACAACTAATAGCTGAATGCTTACTTTTATTTTTTACCCCTATCCCTAAAAGTAGAGGATTTAAACCTTTATTTTTCGGTAATACAAAATTAGGAATTGGGAGCAAGATATAAAATTAACATATATTTTAAGAATTAAGCAATCGGTAAGAGTTTCAGAGCTTATTTCTTATTTCTAGTCTTTTAATTCTTATAACCTATACACGGATTGCTACTTTTGACTTTTTATTTTTGACTTTTGACTTTTTATTTTTGACTTCAAACTATCGGTTACAATTGTTTAATAAACTTAACAGTAGTATCTGTAACATAAAAATATTATGTCTCTTCCTATTCGCAACGTAGCCATCATTGCCCACGTTGACCACGGCAAAACCACTCTAGTTGACTCACTTCTCAAACAATCAGGAATCTTCCGAGAAGGGGAAGAGGTTCCTGATTGTGTTATGGACTCCAACGACCTAGAACGGGAACGTGGGATTACAATTCTCTCCAAAAATACCGCCGTTAAATATAAAGATATTCTGATAAATATCGTTGATACCCCTGGTCACGCGGACTTTGGTGGAGAAGTAGAACGAGTCCTGGGTATGGTGGACGGTTGTTTATTAATTGTCGATGCCAACGAAGGCCCAATGCCCCAAACTCGCTTTGTCCTCAAAAAAGCTCTAGAAAAAGGTTTACGGCCCATTGTGATTGTGAACAAAATTGACCGTCCCAGAGCTAATCCCCACACTGCTGTTGATAAAGTTCTGGACTTATTTATCGAACTAGGTGCAGATGATGACCAATGTGATTTTCCTTATCTATTCGCCTCTGGTTTAGCAGGTTACGCGAAAAAAGACCTAGAAACAGAGTCAGAAGATATGCAGTGTTTGTTTGATGCTATTGTAGAGCATGTTCCCCCTCCAGTCGGAGACCCAAAAAAACCTCTACAGTTACAGGTAACAACTCTCGACTATTCAGAATATTTAGGCAGAATAGTTGTAGGCCGTATCCACAATGGCGTGATTAGAGCTGGGCAACCAGCAGCTATTGTGAAAGAAGATGGTACAATAGTCAAGTCAAAAATCTCAAAGTTAATGGGATTTGAAGGTCTGGCACGAATTGAGATTCAAGAAGCTGCTGCTGGTAATCTAGTAGCAGTTGCTGGTTTTAGTGATGCTAATATTGGGGAAACTATTACTTGTCCTAATGAACCTCAAGCTCTACCTCTGATTAAAGTAGATGAACCTACTCTGCAAATGACTTTTTCTGTAAATGATTCTCCTTTTGCAGGTCAGGAAGGAAAATTTGTAACTTCTCGACAAGTACGCGATCGCCTAATGCGAGAGTTAGAAACTAATGTAGCATTACGAGTAGAAGATACTGACTCTCCAGAGAAGTTTTCTGTTTCTGGTCGTGGGGAACTGCACTTGGGTATTTTGATTGAAACTATGCGTCGAGAAGGTTATGAGTTTCAGGTGGCACAACCTCAAGTTATTTACCGAGAAGTTAACGGTCAACCCTGTGAACCATTTGAACTTTTAGTTTTGGATGTTCCGGAAGATGCGGTCGGTGGTTGCATCGAAAGAATAGGTCAGCGGAAGGGGGAAATGCAGAATATGCAGGTGGGTACGAATGGTCGGACTCAGTTAGAGTTTTCTATTCCTGCTCGTGGTTTGATTGGTTTCCGGGGTGAGTTTATGCGTCTTACTCGTGGGGAAGGTATTATGAACCATAGTTTTTTAGATTATCGTCCGTTGGTTGGCGAGATTGAAGCTCGACGCAATGGGGTGATTATTGTTTTTGAGGAAGGTGTGGCGACTTTTTATGCTTTGAAAAATGCTGAAGACCGGGGGGTGTTTTTTATTACTCCTGGTACAAAGGTTTATAAGGGTATGATCGTGGGAGAGCATAACCGTCCTCAAGATTTGGATTTGAATGTTTGTAAAAGTAAGCAGTTGACTAACCATCGTTCTGCGACTGGGGATGAGTTGGTACAGTTGCAAACGCCTGTAGATATGAGTTTGGAGCGTGCTTTGGAATATATCGGACCAGATGAGTTGGTGGAAATAACGCCGGAGTCTGTGCGGTTGCGGAAGTTGAGTAAGAAGTTGGTGAAACGGTAAATACAGTTATCAGTTATCAGTTGCCTATTAATACAAGAAGTGGAATCCGTAGGGGTTTGGTCTCCAAACCCTCTACAGTTATTAGACATCTCTAGAAAAGAGGGAACGCTTAACTGGGAACAGGGAACAGGAAGAAAGAATTGATTTGATTTTTCATTTTTGGAGATGTCTATTAGTTAACTGAACAAAAGTGTGGATTTTATTGATTATTTATTTGTCAATTTAACCCGCACTATTTAAAATTTGAATAGCCATAATAAAATGAGTCAAGAAGAGATAGAAGTATTAGAAAAAATTGCTCTGGTTATTGAAAGTTTGCCTAGTGAAAGTTTATTGGCAAAATGTTGGGCTGAAGAACAGAAGGAGGAATGGTAAAAATCAAGAAATATTCAAGTTTATTTAGTTGAATGTTGGAGAGCTAAGTTTATATATTATCAGCAAGGATATTCAATTGCAGAAGTTTTAGATAAAAAAAAGAAATTACTCAACATAAGTATGATTTAATCTGGTTGAGTGTTAACTAATACAAAGCTCAATGGGAACTTATTTAAGTTGCAGAAAAGTATGTTAGACAACTACACACTACATTTACTAACCTTTTATCTAGTAAAAAGATAAGTTCTCAAGTTGATAAGTTTTTCCCAAATAGAATTTTTCTAGAGCCATATCCATTTAATTCTGCTTATGATTTATTTATAGCTACTTTAAAAGAAGAGATAGAAGGTGATTTTTAAATTTGCCTAGAAAAACATTATTATATTAATCTTAAAACCATAAAAAAAGGTGTTAAACAATTAGTTGAAATGATTGAGCAAGAGCATGAGAATGCAGGAATTTATTCTGAACTTCATCGGAAAAAACAGCAAGAGCTGAAAAAAATATGGGTTGGCATAGATTCAGTTTTTCTTGGTTAGGAATCATATCAAATCCACTTAATTGCACATAAAATATGATATATGTTTGTTATTTAAGAAATTACTTCAATCCCCCCATCTCCCCATCTCTTCATCTCCCCATCTCCCCATCCCCTCCAACTATATAATAAGTATTTAACCGGATTTGATATGACTCTTTTAATTTGTCAATTTTTAGCAATTTGGAACTTTTCTGTGAGAACAAAATTGACTGCATTTAATAAATCATCAATAGAGGCTTTGAGCTTATGTATTAAAGCTAGTCATAAATTTAAACTTCAAGCATTCACCTGGATAAATAGACAAAAAGTTCCCTTTGATAAATTTGGTGAAGTACCTCTTAAAAATGGAAAATAGTCAAGATATTTTCATAAAACTTGAAAAGAGAAACAGTTTTCCTCTACTCCATAGATAAACACATTAAGTTGGAATAGTCAAAATGCACATTCAATAAAACTGGAGAGAAAAATGTTAACTTCTGATATTCCAAAAGCTGAACTATTCCAACCTGAAAACTTATCTGAAATGACAATGGAAAAAATGTTAGACAAAATGGAAGAAAACTATAAATTAGCGCTAAGTCTAATATTTGACAAAATTGATGAAATTCAAAATATGTGTCAGTTATGTAGAGATACTCAAAATAAAAATCAGGAACTTCAAGAGGAAGTAAATTATTTCAAATTAGATAACCGCAATAAAGATGAAAGAATTAAAGAATTAGAATGTCTAGCACATCCTGAATCTTTAAATGGAGATGCTATTGGTAACTATAACTGGTTAGATTAAGCTTAATAATCAGGAACTTGCTGAAAAATAAAGTACCAATTATTAGAAGACTGACTTCTAAAAATTACTTGATATATTAATAATTTTCAAGTCCCTAAATAAATAAACAAAATTAAATATTTATCCGACGCGATCGCTCCCTAGTTTTAGCGTTATGTTTCTCAAAAATTCATATACGCAGTCTCGGTTAATCCTTGTAATTATACATCTTGTTCATATATTTCTGCATATAATTGTGCTGACTCTTCTAAATCTTGAGTTTCTAATTCTAACTGTAACTTTTGCAAAGGAATATTAATCATTTCTGCTTCATCTTTCAAGCCATAATTTTGATGAAGAAGAAGAAAATGGAGTAGAGCTTCTTCAATATTTAATATTAGTTTTTGGTTGATATTTTTAGCTATATTGCTATTTTGAGTTAAAGGTTATTTTAATATTAGTGCTAAACTTTTAAATAGCTTTCCTAGGTTATCCTTAATTTATACTAAGAAAAAAATGTTTCGCAAAATTTGGCAATGGTTGAAAAGTTTATGGGAAAAATTTTTGGGATTATTCTCTCAACCTCAAACTAACCCTTCAAAAACTCAATCAGTCTCTCAGTCTCTTCCACCTTTAACAGATACAGATTATGATTTTCTCTTCGGTCAACTTTTAGAAGGTATTGCCCAAGGTTGGTCTCCTGAAAGAGTAAAGCAATTTTTTGATGACTTAGGAGAGCGAGGCAAACCTGGACTTTGGCAAGAATGGTTACAAAGGTTTGGAGAAAGATTATTGGTATCTCCAAAACCTAATGATGAGTTAGCTCAAAGAATGGTTATGTTTGCTTCCTTGACTCCATCGCTTCCTTCTCTAAAATCTCTGGGAACTCTCGCTAATAATATTGGTACTGAACTTTTGAGTCGGGAGGATAGTGGAGCGATTTGGGAATATGATGGACCTGATGCTGGTGTTTCTCCTCCTCCTCAACCATCCTCAGAAGAAAATCAATCAAATGAAACTTTAGAAAATTTAGTAGTTAAGTTTCAAGAAAATCCTAATTTATTAGCTACTGTTGCTCAACAGTTGGGGATACAAACCAGCGATCCCAGGGTGGTTATTCAAGCAATGGTTAGTCAACTTGGGGTAGGAGTAGAAAATCAACAACAGTCTACCGAACAAGGTTCCGAAATATTTGCTCAGTTAGGTTTGGAGCAAGCCAAAGCTGGAGATTTAGTTGGAGCTGTTGATAGTTGGGAAAATGCTTTGGTTTTGAAGCCTAATTATCATCAAGTTTGGTACAATCGGGGTAAAGCATTAGTACAGTTAGAAAGATGGGAAGAGGCGATCGCTAGCCATGACAAAGCTTTAGAGATTAAGTCTGATGATTATTTGGCTTGGAATAACCGTGCTGAAGCTTTGGGAAAATTAGAAAGATGGGAAGAAGCGATCGCTAGTTGTGATCGAGCTTTAGAAATTAAGGTAAATTATTATTTAGCTTGGTATAATAAGGCTAATTTTTTAGTTAGTTTAGGAAATTTGGAAGCAGCGGTTAATTGTTATGAGAAAGCTTTAGAAATTAAACCTAATTTTTATGATGGTTGGTATGAACGAGGAAATGTTTTAAAAGATTTAGGTTTAATGAAAGAAGCTTATGATAGTTGGGAAAAGGCAGAGGAAATTAAACTTCAGTAAGTTATCCTAATTTAAAAATGTCTAATTCGGGAGTAGGGAGTAGGAAGTAGTTAAGAGTCAATTAGAGTAAATTATGTGGCATAATTTGAGGAGGCAATTCTCCATAATTCCTCTGATAAAAATTAGTAAATCAGCTTTTTAAACTTCTAATTAATGACATAAATAACAGCTAATTATGACGAACCGTGGAAAGTGGCAATATCTGAATATTTGCCTGATTTTATCAACTTTTTCTATCCCGAAATTTACAACTCCATCAATTGGAAAAAAACACCAATTTCTCTAGACAAAGAACTAGAACAAATTACGGCTTCAGCGACTACAGAAAAACGTTATGTTGATAAGTTATTCCAAGTTTGGCTATTAGACGACCAAGAAATATGGATATTAATTCATATAGAAGTTCAAAGTCAATACGACCAAGAATTTCCGAAACGAATGTTTATCTATAACTATCGAGCATTCGACTTGTGCAACAAATCTGTAGTTAGTTTAGCTATACTAGGAGATGATAATCCATCTTGGCGACCTAATTATTATGAATATGGATTAGAAAAAAGTCAGATGAGTTTAGACTTTTCTATCGTGAAACTTTTAGATTATGAATGGGAGAAATTATCAGCAAATAATAATGTATTTGCCCTGATGGTAATGGCACATTTAAAAACAAAGAGTACCACCAGTAATTTGACAGAAAGAGAAGAATGGAAATGGCAAATAGTCAGAAGTTTATATGAAAGAGGATTCAGCAAGTTTGATATTATTAACTTGTTTAAATTCATAGATAAAATGATGACATTGCCTCCAAAGTTACAACAAAAGTTAGAAAGCAAAATCAATCAATATGAGGAGTCACAAAAAATGGAATTTTTAAGTACGATGGAAGAAAATGCTATAGAAAGAGGTCAAAAAATAGGTCAACAAATAGGTCAACAAATAGGAGCCAAAGAAACTTGCCGACAAAATATTATTGACCTACTGAAAATGCGATTTTCATCAGTGCCAGAAACTCTGGTAGAGACTCTTAATAATATTCAAGATTTAGCTTTCCTCAAACAACTGCTATTAGAAACAATCAGGGTTAATTCTGTAGTAGAATTTGAGGAGTTAATTCAAAACAATTATTCTGAGAATAATTAGTAAAATTAGGCTTTTAACTTCTAACTGAGAAGTCAGGAGTCAACCCACCCCTAACTCTTCCCAGGAGGGAAAATTGAGATAATAGTTCTATATTCACCATCTTTCCATCCTCCCATCTAAATTTTATAGAACCCAAATGGGTTCTATAAAGCGGATTTAGTATAACTTCTGAATAAATGGCTATGTTCAGGATTATAAAGACCAGAACGCCCTACTTTTTCCAACTTTTCCAAAGCAGGACTAATCACATAAAGGGTTGTTCTAATTAACTTTTTCTCCTCTGTCACCACAGCCATTTTCTCTAAAGGTACAACCCAAATTTTTTCATCAGGCCATCCTAAACGATAACATATTCCTACAGGTATCTGAGCCGAATAATGTTCCATCAACTTTTCCTGTGCTTCCCAGACATGACGAGCGCTCAAATATAAACATAAACTTGCCCCATGAGCTGCTAAACTACCTAACTCTTCTCGTGCTGGAACTCCCGTTGCTTTTCCACTAATTCTTGTTAAAATAATTGTTTGTACTAACCCAGGTACTGTTAATTCTACTTTTAATTTAGCTGCTGCATCCTGAAAGGCACTAATTCCTGGTACAATTTCAAAATCAATTTCCGCTTCAGTTAAAAGTTGTATTTGTTCATAAACTGCTCCATACAAACTAGGGTCTCCA
The DNA here is from genome assembly GCF_035285525.1 of Okeania sp. Taxonomy (GTDB): domain Bacteria; phylum Cyanobacteriota; class Cyanobacteriia; order Cyanobacteriales; family Microcoleaceae; genus Trichodesmium. The sequence continues at coordinate 23,647 of NZ_JAYKGW010000023.1, forward strand.
GAATGGAGGCGCACCACAGAAAGACCTTTTCTCACTCGGTCAATCATTATCGGCAAAATTTCTTCTAAAGTTTGATTAGCAGTTCCAATAATCTCAGCATCAGAACGCACATTCCGTAACATTTGCTTGGGTACTAGGGAATCTGCATATAGAATTACATCTGCTATAGCTAAGATTTTTTCAGCCTTCACCGTCAATAGTTCTGGGTCTCCTGGACCTGCCCCTACAATGTAAACTGCTGGTGTAAGACTTTCAGTTTTGTTCATTAATTTTTCCGGATATAAGTATGTATCTTCAGGTAAATGGAATGGTAGATGCACCCTGGTTTATCCCCTAGGCTTTAATGCCTGGGGTTTTTTTATTCTTGCGCTACGCGCTAGGGAACAGGGAACAGGGAGCAGGGAACAGGGAACAGTAGAATATTAAAGAGTTTCAGGATATAGAAACTTCCGTGCCCTTTGCTTCGACTGCTATATAGGTGAGAAAGAGTTGGTTAGAAAATAGACTGATAAATCTTAGAGCGTCCACTTTGGTGAGGTACATCTGTCGCGGGCTTTCCAGCCCTCACTAGAGACATTTAATTCCGAATATTTATACTTCATGTAATCGGAATCTGGTGTAAAACTAGAAAATGTTGTTCCAACTATTCTCTGTTCCCTGCTCCCTCCATACCTATTCCCTGCTATTGTTATATAATTCAGTTTGTTTCTTTAATTTCTGAGGGAAAAACGTCTGGCAAGGGTCGCTTCAATAAATATAGCCATGCTAAACCTGCTAACCCTAACAGAATACCAGCTAAACTGACGAACTGAGCAATTCGTAATGGCCCTAACATTAAACTATCAGTCCGCAGTCCCTCAATCCAAATTCGCCCACTACTATAAATAGCCATATAAACTAGAGATATAGTGCCAACTTTAAGTTGAGGTTTACCCTGCAAACCCCGAAAAAATAGAAATATTAATAATCCAAATAACATTAAATTCCATAATGATTCATATAAAAAAGTCGGATGGAAATAATCAAAATTTACTAATTCTGGGGGACGATTTTGTGGAGGAATATACAACTTCCAAGGTAAATTAGTAGGACTGCCAAAAGCTTCAGAATTGAAAAAATTGCCCCACCGGCCAATGGCTTGTCCTAAAATTAAGGAAGGAGCTACTAAATCTGCTAACTGCCAAAAAGATATTTTACTTACTCTGGCAAAAATCAAGCCAGCGATCGCTCCACCAATAATTGCTCCATGAATGGCTATTCCTCCTTTCCAGATAGCAATCATATCTATGGGATTTTGTTGATATTGTTCCCACTCAAATAAGACGTAATATATACGGGCTCCAGGAATGGCCGCTATTACTAACCAAACCACTAGATCGCCTAATAATTCGGGGTTAATATGACGAAGTTTAGCTAAGTATTGGGAAAGGGTGACCCCTATTAATACTGCACTTGCAATTAAAAGTCCATACCAACGAATGGCTAATGGCCCTAACTGGAAAATAATTGGGCCAGGAGAAGTAAATTGAAAGCCTAAAGGCAATAAGGGAATTTCTAATATCATTTCAGTTATAGCGCTACGCGCTAGGGAATAGAGAACAGGGAAGGGTTACTATTAAAGGGTTTCAGGATATAGAAATGTCCGCGCCCTTTGCTTCGACTGGTATATTAATTATTAGTTTCTCAGATCAAGACTTACGCAAAAAATGAAATTATGCGCTATCTTTAGGGGTGAATGGCCATTCGCCTCTACAAGATGTGGTGATTCTCTGTAAGTTCTGAGATTTTTTTCAGGTAACGAAGCATAGCAGTGGGAGTATCTTGCTCCCGTACCAAGCATTCTTTTTTTCTGCATGATAATGGTATGCAGAAATATCTTTTTTCAATATGAATCAAGTTTTTGAAGTAGCTTTTACAGCACTAAATTCCCTGTAAAATTTTAGAGAATGTCTTTTATTTTTCAGTTTGACATAATAAAGTAATTATTAATAGGTCGTAACATTTTACTGTAGGGGTTTAGAAAACAAATTCCTACAGTTTTTTTCTTCACAAATTATTTAGGATTGGAATATTTTAGTAATCTTAATATTTAAGATTTGTTTAAGAAATTAATTCTGATTATAAACTTAAGAAATTCAGAATTATAACCAATAAATATAGATGTTGATTAAGATTGAAGAATGTAAATTTAGTTTTCAAGTAGTGAAGATATATATGGAACTATTACAAGAACAAATTTTTGCTTTGACTAAAAAAGTTGAAGCAATATATATGATTATTGAGGAACTTAATGACAAGGTATCAAATTATATGATTGCGGAGAAAGCAAATAAATATCAATCTATAGACACTGAATCTAATCTGGAACAGGCAAATGAAATCAAAGAAAAATATCAATATTTTAACCCGGAGTTAGAACATCAGGATGTGCTGGTAGATGATAATTATTTGAATAAAAATAGTCGAGATATTGATGATGAATTAACATCAAATATTCAAATTCAAAGGTTAACCGCTCAGTTAACCGCAGCTTATAATCGCATTGCTGCTTTAGAAGAACAATTACTCTCAAAAAGAATTAAATCGTCAAATAGAGAGTAGGGATTCAATAATTAATAATTAACAATTAATAATTAATAATTAATTATTACCTCTTCTGATAAAGAAGAGGATTGACTAAAAAGAATTTTTTTCTTTTTTCTCCATAAATGAAGATGCTTTATACCTTAAATTTTCAGTAGGAAGTAGGAGTAAATAATTGATTTGATTATTGATAAAGTTCCTGACCTATTTGCGTAATAATTGGTAACACAACCTTCGGTGGTTTTTACAGCAAACGAAGGCTGAACTGCAGTAGACTCAAATTACTATTCTCTTTTTATTCTAGAAATATTAAAAGTTGCAAATAAATCTTCAATAGCTTTCAATAATTGACTTTGATGCCAATTTCTATATAAATTAGCAGCGATCGCACAACCTCCACAACCCACCCCTTCTTTGACAAACCCCCTTTCATAAGCTTGTAGTTGAGGATAACCAGATTCAGCAAAACTAAGTTGTGTTGCCATCAAAGGTACAGAACCAATTTCTGCTGCTAACCCAACAGTATCTCCAGTTGGGTCTTCTGCTACCCAACGAGTTGTTCCCACCACAATATTCTCAGGTTGCCAACCTAAAGATAAATTTTTTGCCAATGCTTGCATTAAAGCATAAACAGCTAACATTTGGGTTCCCCCAGCTAACATTACTCCCACCTCAAGACTTGCTGTCATTGCCATTCCTGCTACTACTATTTGCATGGGATCTCCTACTGCAGCAATTAATTTTAGAGGTTGAGCAACTGGAAGCGTAGAATTAAAAGCAACCTGTAAACCTTGACGCACCACAGCTAATTTTTGACTATGATTACATTGAGGATGACTACTATTTACTTTACCAGTAGCAGCAATACCCAAACCTAATAAAACTGCTAAAGCGGTAGTTGTTCCTCCAACTACACATTCTCCTAAAATTATATAGCTATCTTTGGTTTCATCAGCTAATTTTCGACCCCAATAATTACCTATTTTTAATAAGTGTTGAACGGTGGCAATATCTAAAGCATGACCAGAAGTTAAACAACGAGCAGGAGTACCTCCTAAATCAATTGTTGGTACGGTTGGTTGATGGGTTAAACCTGCATTGAATAGATAATAAGGAATATTCAAGCTATCAATAACTGCTTTTGTAATTAAAACTGGAGAAGCGCCAGCATTTAGAGGTGGTAGTGGATATTTAGGTTGTGGTTGTAGACCATTATATAGAAATTCTACATCTGCTAAACAAGTATATTGACGGTCTTTTGGAGTTGCTCCTGCTGCGGAAATTCCAGGAATTAGACCTGTATCTGTAAATCCTAAAATACAACTAAAAATTGGTTGACTACCTCGATATTTTTGCAGCCAATTTTTTCCTTGTTGTACTTGGGTATAAACACGAATCATTAATTCAGTTATTAGTTTATCAGTTTCTAGTTAATAGTAACGTTTTTTTACTCTGTTAAGATGTTCAATAATTAATAGACATCTGCTGAAAAGAGGCAATAGGCAATAGGAAGAAAGAACAGAATTTTATTTCGTAATGAGTGGTAACACAAGCATCTTGCTTGTTACAACCACAGAAGGCTGTGTCACCAACATTTGTAACACAAGCATCTTGCTTGTTACAACCACAGAAGGCTGTGTTACAAGTGTACCTGACCATCCTCAGGCATTGCCGTAACAAAAAATAGAAAACTGTTTTCGATCAACAGGAGGTTTATAGCAGCAAAGTCAAAGACTTATCAATAGAAACTAAAGTATTCGCACAAATAACTCCAGAAGCAGCAACCGCTGGTACACCAATACCAGGCATTGTACTATCTCCTACTCGATATAAACCAGAAATAGGTGTTTGATATCCAGGAAAATTACCTTTTCCAGCAACAATAGCAGGTCCGTAAGTACCCTGATAACGACGCAAAAAGCGAGCATGAGTCAGAGGTGTACCAATTAATTCTAAAGTTATACGTTGCCGAATATCAGGAATTACTTTTTCTAATGCTAAAAACAAAGATTCTGCTTTTTCCTGTTTCCGTTGCGGATAAAATTCATCTTTTTCCCAACCAGAAAAAGATTCCAATGTATAAGCATGAACGACATGATGACCGGGAGGTGCTAAAGTAGAATCCCAAACTGAAGGAATAGAAATCATACAAGTATTGCCGGGAAGAGAAATATCTACCTCTCCGTCCAAAACTACTACATGATGTCCTGTTAAATCTTCTAAACCATCAGCGCGAATACCTAAGTGTAAGTGCATAAAACTTTCCACCACAGGGGTTGCTAAAGCAGATTCTCGGAAAGAAGTGGGTAAGTCTTCAGGTTTCAACAGTTGAGTATAGGTATCCCAAATCGTAGCATTGGAAATAACAATCGGAGCTTCAATAATTTTATTTCCTCTCAAACGCACTCCTACTGCTTTGCCAGATTCTATTAATATTTGTTCGACATGAGCATTTAAAAGTAATTCACCACCATAACGTTCCAAACCTCTAACTAGAGCATGAACTATTGCACCACTACCACCGATAGGATATTCAATCACAGAATTAGAACGTTCGCCAAACATAAACGCCACTTCTGGAGCAACAGTACCATGAGCTTTTAACCCAGACAGGAGAAAACATTCCAAGTCAATTAAACGGCGTACCCAAGGGTCTGTTACCCATTTATCCATGATTTGCCCAACGGAACCTCCTATATCGCCGAGGGAAGGCAACATCTTTAGTAAGGATAGTCCATATTTTCCTAATAAAATTGGGATTAACCAAAAATCAGCTCTTAAAGCTATGGGTGAAATTTCTTTCAGACCAGCATACAATTGTAAAAGATGATGTTGAAAAAGTTGTAATTCTTGAGCGCCTTGAGTAGTAAACTTAGAGACTGCTTCTAAATAAGCTGACCCATTACCATAAACTGGCAAAACACCTTCAGGAAAATGATAATGTCCCAGAGGATCGTAGACAACTGTCTCCAGAGATTCGCCCAAAATATTGAGGACTTTTTGTAAAGGATTGAGACTGTGAGGGTCAGCTAATCCACAATAAAAAGATGGACCAGAGTCAAAATGGAAACCTTGACGGGAGAAAGAGTGAGCTGCGCCCCCAGGAATATTATGGCTTTCACAAATTATTACTTTTTTGCCGTAGTAGGCAAGCATTGCTCCAGCAACTAAGCCCCCAATACCACTACCGATTACAATTATATTTTTTTCCGTTACCATATAAAATAGTTTTTAACAATAGTATTTGTATTTAGGGTTTACTGAATAGCTCTTTTGGCTGGGGCAGAGAGTAAGGAGTAGTTAGGGACATTGTATTTAATGTCCGTACCAGGTTAAAGGTTAGGAGAAATAGGAAATTATAGAGAGGGTTGTGGGAAGGATTGTACCTTAATTTTTCTGCTCTTGTCTGTCCAAAATTTTGACTTTTTGGTTACTTGAATTGTCAAAATTTGCACTTTTATTATAACTCAGTTCTAGTTTATAATTATAAGCTGACTAAATACAGCAATTTAAAGTAATGTTTTTTGTTGGCACTGACAACTATTAGTAGATTACATTAAACTTTCAATGATTAAATAATTCGTAAGCATTCAGTCATCAGCGATCAGCTAGCTTCCTGGGTCGGAACTTTGCAATTCAGTTATTGCATTTAGTTTTGTCGATAAAAGCTTTATTATTCATAATTAAATTTTACTACAAAAACCAGTTTTCAAGTTCATATTCATTTAAACTTCAAGTTTAAGGAGGAGGTTTTATTGCTGAAAGCTGACTGCTAATAGCTGAATACTTACAATAAAAGGAGGAGGTTTTATTACTGAAAGCTGACTGCTAATAGCTGAATACTTACAATAATTAGAAAAATATTATCTAGGTTATCCAGGGGAAAAAATATGGAATCATTTTCAATGATAGATATAGTAGTTAAAGAATTAGAAAAAGATGCTAATCTCACTAGAATTAAGAAAGTAATTTATTGTGCTTGTGAAGGTAGATGGGAGAATGATGAATCTAAATTATCAGAAATTAACCTCCGGGAATTGATAGAAGAATTGTATAATAAAGTAGGTAATATAGAAACCTTAGACCGTAAATTATCTCGGATAGTTTCTAAAGTAAATAAAAGAATAGAATACAGTATATTAGCACAGAAAATTCTGGGCATTGTGGGAAAGCTATATCCTGAGGAAGAAGATGAAGAAGATATGACAATTATGGAAACTGGTCCGAACTGGAGTATTGATGGTTCAGAAGATCAAACTAATTCAAAAGATAAATTTTTAGTAGAAGAATCTTATTCAAGAGACCCTGGAGAATTATTTAATGTCCGGGAAAAAATCATCCAAAATACTAATCCATTAAAAGCAAAAATTCTGATTTTTTCTACTGTAGAACATCAATTTAGTTTTAGTGAAAGAGATTGGTTGCTATTAAAAACAAAAAGCTTAGATAGTTTACTTAGACAAATATTTAATCTATGTTCATCTACAACAGATTTAGAAGTTTATTTGTATAGCAATGCTAATAATTTTGAAAACCCAGATGAGTATATGCAAGTTGCTAATGTAATTATTAGTGCTTTAACTTCTTGCTATGCAGAAGATATTACTGTTACCCAAGTTAGAGTCAAAGCTGAAAATTATCAAATATCACCATCAGATACAAATGATATCAATAGTAATGATTATTTTCAGAAAATTGGTATCGATCAAAAATTTCCCAAAGAGCCAGAAATTATGAATCATCATAATGAAGAGGAAGAAGAATCTACTACTTCATTTGAAAGTTCTAAAGAAGACATAGATAATGAGAGTACAGATCAAGAAGAATCAACAAATATTGTTCAGCCAATTGATTACTACAAAGCAGTAAATTCGATTCCTACTAAAGCAAAAGTAGTAACTCAAGGTCATTATAAAAAAGCTGCTCTACGAGAAAGAAATATTCTAGATTCAATTAAGCAAAAATTAGAGATAGAAAATGAAATTTCAGCTTTAGTTAACCAAAGAGTTGATATTATCATAGATGCTATAGAAGCACAATTTATTTCCTTAGAAGAAAGCTTAAATAATCTTTTAGAATATGAGCCAGAAGAAAGACGTTTATCATTCAAATATACAGCCTTAGCAAGTTTAATTAGTAATGTACAAGATAAGTCTACAAAATTTAGAGAAATTCTCATGCAGTTAGAAACAGACGAAAGGAAAATAGTAAATTTCGAGCATTATAACAATGGGATTAATCAAGAAGTAAATTTACCAAAAGAAAGTTATTCTGGTAATTCTAATAACGGAATTAATCAAGAAACAAATTTACCAAAAGAAAGTTATTCTGGTAATTCTAATAACGGAATGAATCAAGAAACAAATTTACCAAAAGAAAGTTATTCTGGTAATTCTAATAACGGAATGAATCAAGAAACAAATTTACCAAAAGAAACTGACAATGAAAACCAACAAAAAATTATTGAATTAGCAACTCAAGGAAATCCTAAAGCTATTGCGATGATAATTAATAAATCATTTGAACAACAAGGTATTACAGTTATAGCTGGAAAGAAAAATGATTGTCTCCATATAGTTCTAGAATCGGAACAAGTTCCAAATAAAGAAATTGTCACTCCAGTAGTGCAGCAAAAAATTACTAACTTACAATCAGAAGAACTTAAAAATGTCAAAATTCATGGCAGACAATCAGGCAATAAATCAATTATTTGGACACAAACAATTTCTGTTTAAGCAGCAGGGACTTATACCGTTTCACGGAAATTATAAAGTCAAAAGTTAAAAGTTAAAAGTAAGGTTTGATCAGCCTCAAAAGTTGAAATGTCAAATAATTGCCTAAAATTACTGTGGCGTTAAAGTTTTGGATATATAAAGTATTACTTTATAAGTATTATTTATTTCTTTAAAAAGAGGAAAATTATAATGAGCCATCGTGAAATTCTCAGGAAATATGCAGCAGGAGAAACTGATTTTCAAGCCATTAATCTCAAAGGTATCCAATTAAATGGAGCAGACTTAATAGGTGCAAATTTTGCCGAGTCCGATCTTCAGGGAGCAGAACTGATGCTAGCATTTCTGAATCGAGTCAATTTACAACGTGCTAATTTAATTACAGCTAGACTTAGTGGTGCATACCTAACCCAAGCTAATTTGCAAGGTGCTAATATGGCCGATGTGGATCTGCATGGGGCAAACTTACAAAATGCAGACTTGAAAAAGGCCAATCTAGAGTTAGCCACCCTGATTGATGCTAATTTGAAGAAGGCAGATATGCGAGGAGTTAATCTTCAGAGTGCTGATTTGCGTGGTGTTTATATGCGTGAGGCTAATCTCCGCTATGAACCACGAATTTATGAAATAGCTAATCTTCGGGGAGTAAATATGCGCAAAGCTGATCTGCGTAATGTCGATTTGACTGGAGCTGATTTGACTAAAGCTGATTTGAGGGGGGCTAATTTAAGTGAAGCATCTCTTAAGGGTGTGACATTAACTAAAGCTAATTTAGCTGAAGCAATTTTAGATGGTGCATCTTTAACAGAAGCTAATTTGATAGGAGCTAACTTATCTGAGGCGAGTTTAATTAATGCTAAGTTTGAAAGAGCTGAATTAATGGATACATATCTAAATGGTGCTAACTTAAGTGGGGCAAGGATGGTAGATGCAAAATTGGGTAAAGCTATGTTAATCGATACTAATCTAACTCAAGCTAATTTAGTGAGAGCTGATCTGAGTCGAGCTAATTTAAGTGATGCTAATCTTACTAAGGCTGACTTAACTGATGCTTATCTGGCAAAAGCAAATTTGCGTAACTCTAACTTAATTGATTCTATCTTAACCAGGGTTGAATTAAGCACAAGTAATTTAAGTGGCGCTCAAATGCAAGGTGCTACTATGCCTGATGGAGAGATTTACGATTAATAGATAATTGATAATTAGGGCTTGGGTATGGAAATCTAAAAGTCTTTACATAGTAATAGTTTTAGGCTTTTTAAATACCTAAAAAGTTAGAATTTTAGGGAGACCAAAGGTAGAAAAATAAAGGAAAAATTATTGCTCCTACTTTCCCACCCTTCCCACACTTTGCTTTTTTCAAGGTGGCCTATTGTCTTTAAGAAAAATTGAATATACAGTTTAAATGCTAAATAGCTGATTAACTGTATCAACGATGACTAAAAATTCACCTCAAGTTAATACATCTGCTGTACAAGCAGGTGGTAAACTGAGTTTTTTTGAAAAATATTTGACTGTGTGGGTAGCATTGTGCATTTTTGCAGGTATTACTTTAGGGAAAATATTTCCTGGTGTTGCCAAAACATTAGATGCTATGAGTGTTTATCAGGTATCTATTCCTATTGCTATCTGTCTATTTTTTATGATGTATCCCATCATGGTGAAAATAGACTTTACCCAAGCCAAAAATGCTGCTCGCGCCCCTAAACCTGTAATTTTAACTTTAGTCGTAAATTGGGTAATCAAACCTTTCACAATGGTAGCATTTGCTCAATTTTTTTTGGGTTGGTTATTTCGCCCACTGCTAACAGGTACAGAAATGCTACGGGGTATAGAAGTAACTTTGGCAGACTCTTATATTGCTGGTACGATATTACTTGGTATTGCACCTTGTACAGCAATGGTATTAATGTGGGGTTATCTTTCTTATAGTAACCAAGGTCATACATTAGTAATGGTGGCGATTAATTCCTTGACAATGTTGTTTTTATATGCTCCTCTGGGGCGATGGTTACTATCAGCAAATAATTTAACAGTACCTTGGCAAACTATTGTTTTATCAGTATTAATTTATGTGGGTTTACCCCTAGCAGCGGGAATGTATAGCCGTTACTGGATTTTTAAACATAAAGGAAAAGATTGGTTTGAACGTAAGTTTATTAAGTATTTAAGTCCGGTTTCTACTGCTGCTTTATTAATAACTTTAGTTTTATTATTTGCTTTTAAAGGTGAATTAATAGTAGAAAATCCTTTTCATATATTATTAATAGCAGTACCACTTTTTATCCAAACTAATTTTATTTTTTTAATTAGTTATGTAGCAGCTTTGAAAATGAAATTACATTATGAAGATGCTGCACCTGCTGCTTTAATAGGAGCAAGTAATCATTTTGAAGTAGCGATCGCCACTGCGGTTACTCTATTTGGCTTAAATTCTGGAGCAGCATTAGCAACAGTTGTAGGAGTATTAATAGAAGTACCAGTCATGTTAATGTTAGTTTATTTTTGCCAACGTACAGCTTTTTGGTTTCCTCGCCAACCAGAAAAAGCTACTTTATTAGATCCCCGTTGTTGTACAACTTCCTTTACTGAATAATATAAATATGGAAAATTTCGATCATCCCCCTAGAATTTTATTTTTATACGGTTCTTTACGCGAACGTTCATACACTTCTTATCTGGAAAACCAGAATTATTAAAGCGAATACAAAGCCAAGCCAAATTACCTTTAAAAGATGCAGCAGCAGTCAATTCGACGCGGTGGAAATTGTTCAATAAATTAAAAACTACAGGTCTGGAAGTAACTACAAGTAGCGGGGGACAAACAAAATTTAACCGGAGAAAACATAAACTGCCAAAAGCACACTGCATAGACGCTGCTTGTATAGGTGAAGTTCGGGAGTTAAATTTCCAAACCACCCAAGCTTTAGTTGCTAGCATGCAAAGGGCAAGGGAGTAGACAGAAAGCAGCAGTAAATAAATATGGATACCCCATAAGGTACAACCCACTAAAACCGATAAAAGGTTGGAATAGTGGAGACTTAGCGTTGAATATGGAAACTGGAGTTGTGGGTAGAGTTAATCCTCGCTCTTTCATCAAATAGTTTTAATTTCACAGTGCCTGGACAAAAAGCCAAAAGTGTTCATGTAAGTAAATTAAAAGTTGTACATAAGAAAGACGGTTATACCTATACATGGATTCCACATTTGTCCATAAATGTCGAGGAAAATGCTGTCTAAAACTTAACAGATCGTTATAGCGAACGTAAAAATTCTGAGAAAAACAGGAAAAATTAATCATGGAACAACCAACAAATCAACCGATAGCAGAAAATTTGTGGTGGGTAATACCAGGTAAATTAGCAGGCGTTCGGAAACCGACAGCAGAAGAGTTGCCAGAATTACAGAAATTAGGCATTGGCGCAATAGTCTCTCTAATGGATGATCCCTCTAATTTAGAACTTTATGAACAAGCTAATTTACCTCATCTGTGGTTGCCAACAAAAGGAGGAACAGCACCAAGTCGAGAACAATTTCAAAATTTACAGAATTTTATTGATAGTCAAAATCATGGAGTTGCAATTCATTGTACTAATGGTAGAAGGCGAACAGCTACTGCTCTTGGCGGGTATTTGATTAATTCTGGAGCTTCTTATGAAGAGGCAATGGAAATGATTTCAACGGCAAATCCAGAAATTGAGTTACGGGAAGCTCAAAGTATCTTTTTACAAGATTTGGCAAAAAAATCATGGTGTAAGTAGTCGTGCAAAATTAATTTCCTAGTTGAGACAGGGAACACTTAATCTGAGAACAGACAACAGAAAAAAAGAATTGATAATTTCTTGATAATATCAAATCCGTTGACAATGGTCTTAATAAGAAACCGGGTTTGTGTTCTACAATAGATATCTCCAGAAAAGAGGGAACAGGGAACAGGGAACAGGGAACAGGGAACAGGGGATAATAATTGATGATGTATAGATAAGAATTGATTTTATTTTTTATTTCTGGAGATGTTTGATGGCGATAGAATTGAAAACAAACCCGATTTCTGCGCTTTTTCATATTGATACTACTGTATTTTATATTGTATAGCGCTGCGTGCAGGGAATAGGGAATACGGAACAGGGAAGAGGAAGAATAAATTGCTGATCATATAAGGCTTTGAGCTGCTTGGACACTTCCTAAAATTTGTAAATATTAAGTGCGCACATTGCTATACCGCATTTGTAGGGGTTAACAGTTGTTAACCCCTACAATCGTATTTATGGTGGTTTTGGTTAATTTTTAGTTAATATTTGGTTAATGTTTGGTTAAGCAATTGAATTGTGACTCTAATGCTTTGATACAATTCAAAGCTAATAAATAAAGTAGGAGAAGAACATGGCAATACGCATAGGAATTAATGGATTTGGTCGCATCGGTAGGTTGGTACTCCGTGCATCTTGGGAATGGCCAGAACTAGAATTTGTTCACATCAATGAAGTTAAAGGAGGTACGGAAGCAGCAGCACATTTACTCAAGTTTGATTCTGTACATGGGAGATGGTTGCCGGAAGTAGAAGCAAGAGACAAGCAAGTCATAATTGATGGCAAAGCTCTGAGTTTCAGTGAATATTCCCAACCTGGTGAAGTACCTTGGGAAAAATTTGGTGTTGATATTGTATTAGAATGTTCTGGCAAGTTTAGAACTAAAAGTACCCTCGATCCTTACTTTGAGCATGGTATCAAAAAAGTGATTGTGGCAGCACCAGTTAAAGAAGAAGCGTTAAATGTAGTTATGGGTGTTAACGATCATCTCTACGATCCTAACAAACATCACCTACTGACAGCAGCTTCTTGTACTACTAACTGTCTAGCTCCAGTGGTAAAGGTGATTCAGGAAGGATTAGGAATTAAACATGGAGTGATTACGACTATCCATGACAATACTAATACTCAAGTTATTGTTGATGCACCTCATAAAGATTTACGTCGTGCTAGATCTACAAGTTTGTCACTGATTCCGACTACAACGGGTTCGGCAACAGCGATCGGATTAATTTATCCAGAGCTGAATGGTAAGTTGAATGGTTTAGCGGTACGAGTTCCTTTATTAAATGCTTCTTTGACAGACTGTGTATTTGAAGTAGCTCGCCCTACCACGGTAGCAGAAATTAATAGTTTATTGAAAACTGCATCGGAACAAGCACCGCTCAAAGGAATTTTAGGTTATGAAGAACGTCCTTTAGTTTCTATTGACTATAAAGATGACCCCCGTTCTTCTATTATTGATGCTCTCTCAACCATGGTAGTCGATGAAACTCAAGTGAAAATTTTAGCTTGGTATGATAATGAATGGGGTTATGCTAACCGGATGGCAGAGTTAGCTCGAAAAGTTGCTCTGAGTTTGCAATAGGGATTTCAGTTATCAGTTATAGCCATACAGCGCTTTTCAAATGGATGAACCACATTGCCATAACCAAAATTTTGTAGGGACGTTCGCATTTTTGTTATGCAACGTCCCTACAGAGTCAGAAGAAGGAGTAGAGGGTTTGGAGTAGAGGGTTTGGAGAGCAAACCCCTACAACCTTGAACTTTACCAATGCTACCGGATTTGATATAATTCATAAGTTATGACTGATAACTGATGGCTGTTTGTTTACAATAAATAAAATAAATAAGGAGAAAAATATGACTGAAGTTTCTATCACAATGAAAGATATTTTTCAGCAGCGAGCAGTTCCAATTATAGAGAATTTTCTCGCTACTGATAATTTATTTGAAAGTTTAAAAAGAGATGAAATGATTGAATCTATCTTCGATACTTTTCTGAGAAATTGTTCTCTAGAAGAATTACAAGAAATGGCTGAAGAAATACTTAGCGATAGAATCAGACGTATATTGGGAGGACGAGTATTATATGGATTAATAAGTGATTTCACACCTGAAGAAATGGAAGAATTTGATGCAGCAGTTCGAGATATGAGGAAAATGTGGTAATGGATTATTTATTAGATACAAATATTCTGACTGCTCTTATTAAACAAGATTCTCGACTACTTTATCGGTTGAATAATGTTAACTATAGACGAGAGAATCTCTTTATTAGTTGTGTTAACTATTTTGAAAGTAAGGGAGGTTTATTAGCCGTTAATTCCCAGAAAAAGTTAGCTATTTTAGAGGATTTGTGTAAAAATAATATCAATATTTTGTTTTTAGACAAGATAGAAATAATTAATATCGCCTCTGAGATTTATGCAAATTTAAGGAAAAAAGGAACACCCATACAAGTTCCCGATCTTCTAATTGCAGCTACAGCAATTTATCATAATTTGGTTTTAGTTTCTAACGATTCTGATATGTTAAGAGTTGAAGGTTTAATTGTAGAAAATTGGTTACAACAATCCTAAATAGTTTGTAAGATTCAATCGTAGGGGTTTGGTCTCCAAACCCAAGCGTAAAGTGATTTAAACACCAAACTTCTACAGTTTTTTACGGCTAATGATTTCATATTACAATAGTTTATATTAATAAAAATAATGACTTCTACTACAAGTTCTAGTATAAAAAATTATGCCCTAGTTACCCTTGCCTACTGGGGTTTCACCATTACTGATGGTGCTTTGCGAATGTTGGTGTTACTCTATTTTAATAAAATTGGTTATACACCACTAGAGATAGCCTTTTTATTCCTATTTTATGAAGTTTTTGGCATCTTTACTAATTTTTTTGGTGGCTGGATCGGTTCTCAATTTGGATTAAGAGTTACTCTATACAGTGGTTTGGGGTTACAGGTTTTCGCCCTGATTATGCTTTCATGGGTAAATCCAAGTTGGGCGCAATGGTTAGCAGTATCTTATGTAATGGTAGCACAAGCATTTTCGGGAATTGCTAAAGATTTAACCAAAATGAGTGCTAAAAGTGCTATTAAGTTAGTCATCCCTGAAGATACTGAATCATCTCTATTTAAGTGGGTGGCAATATTAACAGGTTCCAAGAATGCTCTGAAAGGACTTGGTTTTTTTGTAGGTAGTGCGCTACTGACATTATTTGGATTTGTTAATGCTCTGTGGATAATGGCAGGTGGATTATTTTTAATTCTGTTCACGAGCATAATGTTACCAGAGGGGATGGGCAAAATTAAGCAGAAGGTGAAATTTAAAGAACTTTTTTCTAAAAGTCAGGAAATTAATATTCTTTCTGCTGCCCGTTTCTTTTTATTCGGTTCCCGAGATGTCTGGTTTGTGGTAGGATTACCTGTTTTCCTAGAAGGTGTTTTGGGTTGGTCATTTTATGAAGTTGGTGGATTTATGGCTTGTTGGGTGATTGGATATGGTATCATTCAATCTTTAGCACCGACACTTATAAAGAAATTTGGTTCTGGTGAACCTCCAAAATCAAAAACTATCCAATTTTGGACCTTAACATTAACTGGTATTCCTGGAGCGATCGCTATTGCATTACAATTCGGTTTACCTGCTAATTGGGTTATTGTTGGTGGTTTAATGTTATTTGGTGTAGTATTTGCTTTTAATTCTGCAGTTCATTCTTACCTGGTATTAGCATTTACTGATGATGACAAAGTAGCTTTAAATGTTGGTTTCTATTATATGGCTAATTCTGGAGGTCGTCTTGCAGGTACAGTTTTATCTGGATTAATTTATCAAATATTTGGTTTAGTTGGTTGTCTGTGGGTATCAATGGTGTTTGTGTTAGGAGCAGCTTTAGTTTCTCTGAAATTACCCGATCCTCAACCAAGTAAAGATATAGTTTGGAATGCAGGTGGAGGAGATTAATCAGTAAGTAGGTTGGGTTGAGGCACGAAACCCAACATTATTATAGCTGTTTGGTTTCGCACTTTCTCAACTTAACCTACAATATAAGTGAGTAGGTTGGGTTGAGGCACGAAACCCAACATTATTGTAGCTGTTGGGTTTCGCACTTTCTCAACTTAACCTACAATATAAGTGAGTAGGTTGGGTTGAGGCACGAAACCCAACATTATTATAGCTGTTGGGTTTCGCACTTTCTCAACTTAACCTACAATATAAGTGAGTAGGTTGGGTTGAGGCACGAAACCCAACATTATTATAGCTGTTGGGTTTCGCACTTTCTCAACCCAACCTACAATATAAGTAACAACATCAACAGCTTAATCCAACACAATCTTCGTTTGTGTTGGGTTTCGTTCCTCAACCCAACCTACAATATAAGTAACAACATCAACAGCTTAACCCAACAAAATCTTCGTTTGTGTTGGGTTTCGTTCCTCAACCCAACCTACAAAACTTTATGGAATATCGTCGGGCAAAAACACCAGGGGCAACTTATTTTTTCACAGTAGTTACATACAACCGCCAAAAAATTTTGTGCCAACCTGAAAATATAAATTTACTCAGAAAAGCTTTTCGATATGTTATACAAAAACATCCATTTAAAATAGATGGTATTGTCATCTTGCCAAACCATCTCCATTCTGTTTGGACATTACCTGAAAATGATGCAGACTTTTCGACTCGTTGGCGATTAATTAAAAGTTATTTTAGTCGTCAATGCTATTCTCAATATAAGAAAAAAATTTCAACATCTCGACAAAATAAAAAGGAAAAAACTGTTTGGCAAAGGAGGTTTTGGGAACATCAAGTTCGAGGCGATCGCGATTTTGTTAATCATCTGGAATATATTCATTATAACCCGGTACATCATGGATTAGTAGCTGCTCCGAAAGATTGGCAATATTCTAGTTTTCATCGTTATGTAAAAGCAGGAATTTATGATCGAATGTGGGGTTCTTCAGAAAGACTTATTTTTGATAGTAGTATTGGCAAAGAATAAAATGTAGGTTGGGTTGAACGATAGTGAAACCCAACACCAAGCACAAAGTAATATCGTGTTGGGTTTCGTGCCTTAACCCAACCTACAATATCATTCTTGTTGGGCTTCGTGCCTCAACCCAACCTACAATATCATTCTTGTTGGGTTTCGTGCCTCAACTCAACCTACAAAACTATTCTGGTTGGGTTTCGTTCCTCAACCCAACCTACAAAACTACAAAACTATTCTTCACCGTGGCTGACAACTTTGCCCCGAAATACCACATAATTATAGATGTTATAAAACAACATTATGGGAATCAGAAAACCAATAAAAATTAGCATAAATACTAAAGCACTAGGAGCTGCTGCTGCCTGATAAATTGTGATTTGTGTGGGAATAATGTAAGGAAAAACAATTAAACCTAAACCAAGAAATGTTAACAAAAATATCAGGATTGTCCAGATAAAAGGGGTCACTTCTTCTCTTTGATTGATACTTTTTAAGAGTAACCAAACTAATAATATTCCTAAGACTGGAATGATAGAAAAAATATATACTAAAGGAGGACTAAATAATCTATTCCTGACAGTTTCATAAAAAATTGGGGTGGAAATAGTAATAAAAATTGCCCCTATTAATGTGGTTATTGCTGCTAGTTTTGCGGTGCGAAAATGAGTGTTTTGGAGTTCTCCTTCTGTTTTTAAAATTAAGTAAGTTGAACCTATTAATACATAACCTTGAATTAAAGTTAAAGACACCAATAAAGTTCGCCAGTTTAACCAATCCAAAGTTGAACCAATAAAATGCCCCATTTCATCTACTTGAATCCCTTCAATGACGCTACCGAGAGCAAATCCTTGTCCTAATGCTGCAATGAAACTGCCAGCACCAAAAGCAAAATTCCAAAATAATTTGCGTTCAGCGTGTTCCCGAAATTCAAAAGCAACTGCCCTAAAAATCAAACCAAAAATCATAATAAAAATGGGAATATATAGGGCAGTGAGAATGGTTCCATAAGCCAAAGGAAAAGCACCAAATAAAGCTCCTCCCATCAATACTAACCATGTTTCGTTAGCATCCCAGATATTTCCTAAACTCGTCATTAACAGACTTCTGCGTTCTTCATTGGAACTGGTTAAAGAAAGAATACCAACCCCTAAATCAAACCCATCTAAAATTACATAGAGAAACAAAAACAAGGCTAAAATTACAAACCAAACTTGGGGCAAAAAATGTAATAACGCTTCCATATCAACTCCTTTTCTGTAGTTTTGGTAACACAAGCATCTTGCTTGTTACTAGGTTATACAAACGGACTTACATAGGTGAACCCAGAAACCCGGTTTCTTGGAGAAACCGGGTTTCTTTGCGTAAGTCCTTAAAAAAGCAGAGAAACCGGGTTTCTTTGCGTAAGTCCTTAAAAAAAGCACAGAAACCGGGTTTCTTTGAAATCCTCACTATAGTCATATCTATCTCCCATAAACCCGGTTTCTTATAACACACCGATATTTTACTGCTGCGCTTCCAAAGGCCGTCGATCTCTGGCAAAATCTCCTGGTTGCGTATCTATTCCCAGTTCATTATCCATTCCAGGTACTGGTAACTCTAAATCTGGTCCCTGACGAATAATACGACTGCCAAAATACAAAGCTGCTATCAACAGAATCGAATAAATTACAGCAAAACTCGTCAAAGAAGTCAAGACACTAGCTGCTGGAATCTGAGAAACTGCATCAGCAGTACGAATCTCTCCATATAAAGTCCAAGGTTGTCGTCCGACACAACGCACTATCCAACCTGATTCTACCGCGATGTAACCCAAGGGTGCAGCGAATATCCAGGTGCGGAGCAGCCATTTTTGCTGTGTAATTTTGTCAGCAGAGAGATTACCCAGTAGCCATTGTAGAAGACTCCAAAACATTAACCCCGCTAATAAAAAGCCGATCCCACTCATAATTCGGAAACAGTAATAAATTAGTCCTATCATCTTCGGACGCTCATTGACTGCCCATTCTTTTAATCCAAAAACGGGTTTCGAGAGATTGGCTTTATATTCTAAAATGTATCCCAGTCCCTGGGGAATCGCCAGTTCCCAACGATTGCTTTCTGCTTGCTCATCAGGAAACGCCAGTAACGTCCAATCAGCAGGTTCCCCCGCTGGTGAGGTTTCCCATTTGGCTTCTATGGCAGCTAACTTAGTGGGTTGATACTCATAAACTTGTTCCGCACTTAAATGTCCCACATAAATTTGTAGAGGAGTAACAGCGATCGCTACGGCTAAAACAATTTTCAGGGAACGGACAAAAAAGGCTTGATGTCGCTGATTAATAATGTACCAAGCACTGATTCCACCAATCACAAACAGGGAAGTTTCTAAAGTTGCTAAAAACATGTGGGAGACACTTTTAACCATAAAAGGATTAAGAATGGCTTCAAAGTAATCACTAACCACAAATTTGCCATCTACCATTTCCCCACCGGAGGGAGTTTGCAACCATGAGTTAGCTACTAAAATCCAGAAAGTAGAAAGATTAGCTCCAAAAGCAACCATTATTGTTGCTAAATAGTGAATAACTGGATGCACTCGTTTCCAACCGAACAACATAATGCCTAAAAATCCAGCTTCGAGCATAAAAGCCATCGCTCCTTCAAAACCAAGGATGCTGCCAAAAAAGTCTCCCACTGCCTCAGATAATGGTGCCCAGTTAGTGCCAAATTGGAACTCCATTGGTAAACCTGATGCTACACCAATGCCGAAATTGAGAACATAAAGTTTTGTCCAAAAACGAGCATGGTGGTAATAATCAGGATTACGGGTTCTCAGCCATAATCCCTCTACCACCACCAAATAAATGGCCATACCTGTAGTTAAAACTGGCCACAACATATGAAAGATAGCAGTCAGAGCAAACTGCATTCGAGAAAGTGTTATTGTGTCTGAAAAAACATTCATTGTTTGCTATTGCTATCGAACTTTTTGTTAGCTTAACAGATGGCTTTCTGGGATAGAGAAAACTTTTATTTTGGTTTAAACTTTTTCACTTCAAATTCCATCTTTTTTTGACCATTATCTCTTTCTGTAACTGTGGCATCACTGAATCCATTGAAATAGTAGGGGCGGGTTTCCACGTTAAGTTAGGGAATGTTCATAAAGTGAAAAAAACCCGCCCCCACATAATTTTTCATCAACCTGTACCCCAGGTTTAATCCCTGTTCCATATTGATGTTGTAGAAAAGAGGGCGGGTTTAGCTAAATCTTCAGATGGAACCGGGAAATTTCTGATTAAACCCGCCCCTACGTAATTATTAATTATCCATTATCCATTCCCACAAACGATGCGCCATTTCTAATTTACTACAAGAGGGAATATCCAACTGACGACCTTCTGCATCCAGAAAAATTCCCTGATTTGTATTACTGCCAAAACCTGCACCTCCGCGATCAATAGGATTAGCCACAATAGCATCCAAATTTTTCACCAGCAACTTCTCTAATGCAGGCTCCACAATATCTCCAGTCTGTGCAGCAAAACCAATTAAATATTGGTGAGACTGCTTTAAT
The DNA here is from genome assembly GCF_035285525.1 of Okeania sp. Lineage (GTDB taxonomy): Bacteria > Cyanobacteriota > Cyanobacteriia > Cyanobacteriales > Microcoleaceae > Trichodesmium. The sequence continues at coordinate 44,322 of NZ_JAYKGW010000023.1, forward strand.
TTTCCCAACTCTGCTACAATATCCGGTACTGGTGTCAAAGGTAATAAACTTGGTAGCGATCGCTTGGACAATTTCTGATTACTATATTCCGCAGGTTTGACATCTGCTACGGCAGCAGTCATTACAATTATATCTGCTTCGGCAAAATGATCTAACATTGCTTTCTGCATCTGAGCAGCACTGACTACTTCTATAATTTTTAGCCCCGACAACTGCAACTCTCCCGAAATACTATGCACCAAAGTTACATTTGCTCCCCGATGCAATGCTGCTTGAGCTAAAGCTATTCCCATTTTACCTGTAGAAGGATTTCCAATAAATCTCACGGGGTCTAGATGTTCCCGGGTTCCCCCTGCACTGATTAAGATTTTCTTTCCTGCTAAATCTTTTTTGCCTGTGGTGTACAATAAAGATTCTATATTTGTGACTATTTCCTTGGGTTCGGCCATTCTACCTTGACCAATGCGATCGCAAGCTAAAATTCCTGCGCCAGGATTGATACCATGAAATCGTTTTTCTGTCAATATTTGTTGCCAATTTCGTTGTACTGGTGTTTGTTCCCACATATCAGTATTCATGGCGGGAGCTAATAAAATGGGGCAAGTAGAAGCTAAAATGGTATTAGTCAGCAAATTATCTGCGAAACCATAGACTAATTTTGCTAAAGTATTTGCGGTGAGGGGAGCAATAAGGATTATTTCTGCCCATTCTCCCAACTGAATATGCAAGGGACGTCCGTGATCAGGTTGCCAAAAATCTTGGTCAGTATAAGCAGGATAACGACAGAGAGTAGATAAAGTCAGAGGTGTAATAAATTGTTGAGCAGCAGCGGTCAAAATTACTCTAACTTCGACTCCAGATTTGACTAAAGTGGAAACTACTTCACAAACTTTATAAGCTGCAATACCACCAGAGATAGCAATTAAAACTTTTCTACTCATAATATTCTTCTCCACCCTTCCTTAACTATACTTTTTTAGGATTAATACTAGAGTTGTTGGGAATTAAGCTAAAAAAATGGCTAAAACCCTTATCAGTCAAATCTTATATCTTTCTCTGCCCCTAAAATTATTATATAGTAAGCTTTTGAGCATTGTTCAATTTTTATTTCCCAACAACTTTATTTATGGCTTCCGTTGTAATGATACCTTCTTTAGTCATTTTAGGGAGAAGATCGTTTTGAATCAAATACTCAGCATAAATCTTAGCTTTTGACATATCTGGAAGAGAAAAAACAGAAGAATCATAGTGAGTACACTCTCAAACAAACTTCCTATTTTCTAGGGAACGTGTAAGAGAATACAAAGAAAAAACAACATCATCATCAGTCCATTTATGAACTATTTGCTTATTCATAAAACTTTTTAATTTAGTACATAAATTATTATACTTAAAAAAAATATATAGCAATTCCCAAAAAGCGTAAGGTACAAAATTCCTGATTTTAGGGAACGGAAATAGGGAATAGGATAAAAATAAAAATTTATAGATGTACCTTACGGCTATGGGAAACGCTATATAACCGCAAAGTAGCACTAAATTTCAGTACCTCTAGCTTCTTCAACTTGAAGGGTATGTTTCTCAAATTTTGGTTGTGACAAGATAAGAAAGAAAAAAGGGAAGATACAGGGGATTCAACCTTTATGAAGTATATTCACGCGGGTAAGATCCCTGCACTGATAATATTTAATTATTAATAATCTGTACTTCCTTACCTTCTTCCTTCTTCCTTCTTTTAAGCTTCATCACAAGGCTCAAAATCCAATAAATGGACATAAGGTTCTATCAACTCTGGACGTTGAAAAGCGATCGCCCGTAATAAGCGCCAATCATTTAATCCGTCAAAAGGATTTTTATAGTCATCTTCTTCTAGACGAAAAGCTAATTTAGCTACATCATCTGTAGTGAAATTAGAAACATTCTCCAAGGAAAGGGTTACAGTTTCCATCACAGCTAACCTCCTATTGATAATTAATAATTAATAATGAATAATTGATAATGAAAGAGTTTTTTTAATCTCTAATTTTTTATCTAATATTCATTTTTCTATAAAATATATTACTGGGTAAGTCCTATAAATATAGGCTCTAATTTAATAATGTTCTGTTTAGTCTTTCGCTATAGTTTTGATTACAAAGCTTTCCATTAACTGCAAAACTTCCGGGATTATTTCATGCCCCATATCAAATTCTTTATATTGTATATTTGCCCCTAAGTTTGTAAAAGTATCACGGGATTTTCTTCCCTTTTCAATAGGTACAACTGGGTCTTTTATACCATGTACAATCAAAATGGGTGGTAATTTTTCTACAGATGGTTGAGGTGGAGAATGTAAATAGCCACTTATAACAATTAAACCTGCAAATGGTAAAGTTACTCCCACATCCATAGTCATAGCTCCACCTTGAGAAAAACCACATAGAATAGTTTTAGACAGAGGTATTCCGGTTTGACTTTCGAGAGAAACTAACCAATCAATTAATATTGGGCGACTTTCTACTAAACCGGGAAACTTTGGGTTAGAGAAGTCATACCACATTTTGCCTCCAGGAACTTCAGGGTGAAATAGCGGAGCATCTGGGAACTCAAACCGATAGTCCGGGAGATTCAACTGTGGTACAAAAGGTATTAAATCATTACAGTTTGCTCCCCAACCATGCAAAGCAACAAACAGGGAATTAGATTTGGGATTAGGTGAAACGGAAATTGATTTTAATTGTGTCATTTTTAGGGAATGGGAAGTAGGGAGTAGGGAGTAGGGAGTAGGGAAGACAAGAAAGAAAAAAGCTATTGTTATTACATAGATTAAATAAATATGCTTTTATATCTACCTTTTCCTCAAGTTTTCCTAGCCTTACTCTATAATTATTTGTGCTTCTTCGTCTACTTTCCTTAAAATTTACTTTGTTTTAAATTTTCTCATTTAGGGACTCTAAAATAATGGTTAACAAACGTAAATCACTGCCACCGTCTCTCACAATTAAATTAGGAAAATGGGTTTGGACAACGCTCTGGCAAATAATGATGTCAAGACTTGCTCCTCGAAATAATTCTGGAGAATACATTCGTCCAACTAGCTTATTTAGAGAGACAGTCAGTACCGAAACAGAAAATAAATATCAACCAGCTACCAAACGCTACCGTCTATTTGTGGGAATGGGTTGCCCTTGGGCACATCGAACTTTGGTAGTTAGAGCTTTGAAAGGTTTGGAAGATGTTATCTCAATTACTATTGCTTCTCCAGCAGGGGATAAGGGTATTTGGATATTTGAAGATGAACAGGAAGGATGTCGTAGTTTACCAGAGTTATATAATTTAGCACAGTCTGGTTACCAGGGGCGTGCGACTGTACCTGTATTGTGGGATGAGCAAACTAAAACTATTGTTAATAATGAAAGTGCTGATATTATTGTTATTCTTAATTCGGAGTTTAATCAGTTTGCTAAAAATCCAGATATTGACCTTTATCCAAAAGAATTAAAAGCTAAAATAGATGAGTGGAATGAAAAGATTTATCACACTGTAAATAATGGAGTTTATCGTTGTGGGTTTGCCCAAAGTCAGGATGCTTATGAAAAGGCTTGTCGGGAATTATTTACTACTTTAGATGAAGTTGATAATACTCTTTCTAAAAGTCGATATCTTTGTGGTGAGTTAATAACATTAGCTGATGTACGTTTTTTTACTACTTTATTTCGTTTTGATGTTGTTTATTATGGATTATTTAAGTGCAATTTACGCAGAATTAAAGATTATAAGTATTTGAGTGTTTATTTAAGAGATTTTTGTCAACTTCCAGGAATAGCAAATACTTGTAATTTGGAGGCGGTAAAACAAGATTATTATGGTAATCTTTTTCCTCTTAATCCTGGTGGAATTATTCCTTTGGGTCCCTAGTCAGTTATCAGTTATCAGTTATCAGTTATCAGCTTTTTCGGTTATTAGCTATTGGCTAAAGCTTAAAGTCCTTGGGGGTCATTATCCGGAAGTCATCCCCCAAGTCCGCCAACTAATCTATATCAGTTATAGCCATAAGAAATTATTGGCGCTCAAAAACTTTAGGGGTTTTGTCTCTAAACTCTACCATAATTCGGATTTGTAGATTAAACTCTGACGATAAAATCTTTTGCTTCAGCTAGGGAGTTATTATGAATATAGTTGAATAAAAAATCATGTATTTAGGAAAGTGTATCCATTGAATATCTACTATATCACAATTTGTTTGAGAATGCAACCTCTTTTTTATATGAATTTTTCCAGGAGCTTCAGAAAATGAAAATGTTGATAATTTCTTGTTAAGAGGGTATATCCCAATTCTAAATAGGTTGTGGCAAATCAAAAGTCTATCAAAAAAAACAAAACTCTTATACCTATTCCCTTCCTTCACTAACACACTTCCATCCGTAAATTCTAACCTTGATTGAATAAAAAGTCATGCATATAGGCGATAAACACCAGGTAAT
>NZ_JAYKGW010000024.1:0-9362 GCF_035285525.1 Okeania sp.
CACGATTATATCCACAAGGGCAAAAGGCCAAAAGCCTCAGATTATCCAGGAGCCGTGATGCGGTGAAAGTCGCACGTCCGGTTCTGAAGGAGAGGTGCGAGGGATAATACCCTCCATCGACTCTAACAAATGCCAGACAACAGAGAAAGGGACAAATTTATTTTTAGTCCAGTTAAAATCTGGGGAACTTTTGGAGTGCGATCGCTTACTTCTGGCAACTGGCAGTAGTCCTATTGGCCATCGTTTGGCCAGGGAATTAGGCCATAAAATTATTTCTCCTGTTCCTTCTTTATTTACTTTTAATATTTCTGACCCCCGTCTCCAAGATTTGGCTGGTATTTCGGTTGAGAATATTTGTTTACAACTACCGAAGGCCAAGTTAAAACAAATTGGTCCTGTGTTGCTGACTCATTGGGGTTTAAGTGGGCCAGCAGTTTTAAAATTATCTGCTTGGGGTGCTAGATTTCTCTATGAGAATAATTATCAATCTGATTTATTAATTAATTGGTTATCAGATATTAACCGAGAAGATATAAGGACTAAGTTATTAGAATTTAAAAGTTCTGAAAAGAAGGCGATAGTTAATAGTTGTCCGTTTTCTTTACCCCGTCGTTTATGGGAACGTTTAGTTATGGCTGCGGATATTGATTCTCAAAAACGTTGGGCGGAGTTATCAAATAAGGCTATTAATAAATTAATTTTGGAATTGACTCAAGGTAAGTATGAAATTCGAGGTAAAGGGGTTTTTAAGGAAGAGTTTGTTACTTGCGGTGGGGTAAGTTTAAAGGAAGTTAATTTTAAGACTATGGAAAGTCGTTGTTGTCCAGGATTGTTTTTTGCTGGAGAAATTTTAGATATTGATGGAGTTACAGGGGGTTTTAATTTTCAAAGTGCATGGACAACTGGATGGTTAGCTGGACAAAATATAATTAATCATTAATTATTAATAATTAGGGTGGGCTGATTAAATATGAAACCCTTTACAACTAAAGCTTTTAGCATTTTTAGGTATGGAAAAACTACCCGCTTTTAGGTCTCTCAAGCACGGTTCCCGAAAAATCATGCATTCTAGGATTTTAGGGAAACCAAGGGTAGAAAAATCAAGGAAAAATTATTCCTACCACACCTCCCTCCCCATACTCCCCACACTCCCCCGCTCCCCTACTCCTTAAAAAAAGTCCAATGTTTCCTTTTCTTGTATAATCTATAATTTAGGTATAGCGCTATGGATTAAGGTTTAAGGTGCTTGAGATTGGTAAAAGCTGCAATTTTGTTACAATGAACAACTGCCTTTTACCAAAAAATCAGGTCCAAAGATTCCCCTTTTTAGGGAATCAAAAAGCGGTCGAGAGATGGTGTACTTCGGAGCAGCTCTGCAAGAGCGAGTTTCCTCGCCATATCCAACCGACCAAGAGAAATATTTAACTTCAGTATTTCAAGCCTCCGAGTTTAGTCAGAGGTTCACGCTCTACTGATAACTGATAACCTTTTGCCTAACCCGTAGCAATGTATAGTTCTCAAAATGCTTGATATAAGGCAATTGTGAATCATCCGAAATTGAGTAAGCATTAATCACTTATAGGTCATGTCAGATAATTCTGGTTTGCTAGTGACTAACAATTCCGTTACTATTAACGCTATCAGCCACCATATTTACCAAACTATTGTTTCCATTCAACAGCAACATCCTGAATGGATAGCTCCAAAGTATAGGAACATTCCTTGGCATAGTCCCAAGTATCAATCTAATTTGATGAATAAGTTGACAAAAGGACTGTTTAATGTTAAAGAACTGGATGCTTTGAATCTGAAAGTCAAAAATTATCTCCAAATTCTTCTAACTCCAGAGTTTATTAATTCTGCTCAATATAGTATTTTAATTGCTGAGATAGACAAATATATTTATCCAGAAATAACTCTGGTTTCATCAGATGAAATTACTAATTCTCAGGTTGCCAATATATCTACAAATGGAAAGAAATTAATAGAGACAGGAATTGCTATTTTACTGTTAGATGTAGAAAATTTACCATTAAATCAGGAAACGGAAAAAATTCTGGTAGAAATATGTAATTATCCAATTCAAATAAAGGTTGCTTTTGCTAACTGGCGCAGTATGGGGAAAAAAGATGAAGAATTTCATCAACGTGGTTATCAATTAATTCATGTTCCTCCTGGAAAAGATAGTGCGGATTTAAAAATGGCAACTGTAGGTGCTTCTATTTTTCTCAATTATCCCAAGGCGAAGGAAATATTAGTTTGTTCTTCTGACCGAGGTTTAACTCATCTTGGTACTACTTTACAATCTCATGGGTTAACTGTTTATCAGGTACGGAAATATAAAAATCAAATTACTGTTTTGAATAGTCAAACTGGAGAATCAAAAACATATGCTTTGTCGGTTCCAGAAATTCCTACTATTAATAGATTTATTATTCAGTTACAGGAATTAATTCAAGCTGAATCAGCAAAGGTCGGACAGCAATGGATTAAATTTTCAAGAATTTCTGCTTTGTATAAAGAAACTTATAAGTTGAATTTGAAAGATGTAGTTAATACTCACTTTCCTGGTGAAGGATCAAGTTATATATTTGTCAATTATCCAGCTTATTTTGTTCTGCATAAACCTTCGGAAAAATCTCAAACTTATGTCAGTATTTTTAATCTGTTTAAGCCAGAAAAAAAAAATTGAATTTTCCCCAAAATGAGGCGAAAAAGGGTACTGATATTGTTGAAAAAGGTACTGAGATTACGAATATTTCTCAGATTATTTCCCTGGAAGATATGGAAAAGGTATTAGTGAAAATTTTCATGAGTTTAGCTCCTAAGTTTTCGGGAGGTTATGTTCCTATTTCTAATCTTGGTACTGAGTTTCATAGGTTATATGGTCAACCAATTACTAAAGCTATTAAACGGTTTCAACCAAGTAAAAAATTTCCTAAATTTTTGGAGTTATGTAGTTCGCTGAAGTTGTATCAGTCTGAAGAAGGTCGTTGGTTTGTTAGTTTGATTTGAAGGAAGAAGGAAGAAGGAAGTATTAGTGAATTTACCATCCTTAAGGGGTTCATCAAAATCATCGCTAATAAAAATAATATCGCGATCGCTACCAAATAAAGGAGGTCGTTTAGTTGGGGGTTTGAGCTGATGTTAATTTTACTATTGGTTGGTGATTTTTAGTAATAATAATTTCTTCTCGTTCGGCAGCCATTTCTAACAATTAATTAATATCTATAATTTCCATATAGCAGTTCCAAATAGATTATAATATTTTATAAATTCACAGGTACAAGAATATCATTTTAGCTTCTAGAAATCATGCAAAAATTTAGGTTAACACTACCCCTGATGGCAAATTTAGATGATTTTTAACGCTTTCTAGTAAAAGTTGATATAAGAAATGAGGTGTTTTTTGATTAACTAATTCCAGACTATTTTGATAAACTTTACCAGTAGATTCATCATTAATAATTCGATAGTGAATTATTTTTGTCCATTCTGGTGCGGTAATCATTAATTGAGGAATAACTTCAATAAAAACTTGTATTTGTTTTTGTAGTTCAAAATCTTCTAAAAAATGAACTAAACTAAACATAATTTCCGGATGTTGACAATTATCATCTAAGATAATATGTAAGTCTTTTAAGTTTTCATTGTTAGGATGTTGAGCAATTTTTTCTAAAGTTTCCTCAAATATATTAATTTCTTGAGGTGTTTTCATTAAACGATTTTCTTGTAATATTTTGATTAAATTCATAATTTTATAACTCCTTTATCAAAAAGGGTTAACCAAGTTATTTTATTAAGTTTAATAAGTTCTTGCAGACTCTTTCTAATATCTGCATTATATAATCTTTGAAAAAGATAAATAGAACGAGTATCCCAAACTTCTTGCGCTAAAGTTTGTCTAGGGGAAAGGGTTAAGTCTGAACTTTTACCATAAGATAAAGTTTGACGATGACGACCGACTTTTCCTTCTCCTGGAAGTAGTTTTGATTGAATAATATTGTCTCCTTGTAATTAATTATTTTGGGCGATCGCTTGATTATACGGAAAAGAAAATCCTAAAAGTTTTCAAACTTTCCATCTGATACTTTGTTAGACCATAAACAAGTCTAAGTTGAGCATGAGAATGTTTTTACCAATATTCTCTCAGTTTCCTTCGACTAATAATACCCATCAAGAGCGATCACTATTTTTTATATTATTTAATCAGATCACAACTGATAAATTTTCTCAAAAATATATGGGTTTCATAATTTTACCGCACTTTTTAAACAAAAAAAATACTTCTGCTTATTAAATTGAATGTTAGATAAATTAATCAAATTATAAATATATAATTAGTAAGTATCTATTACATGCTTCACTTTATTAACTTAGTTATTTAGTCACTTTATTTTGAAATCCCTATTAGGGATTGAAACTAATATTTTGTCATTAAGTACCAACCATAAAGGCAGTTAAATGACTTTTTATTGATTAAAAACAACTTTGTATTGATTAAAACAGTACACTGTACTATCTAGACTGTATAGTAATGAAAAGTAAAATGTAGAATTAAAAAAAATTAAGTAACGACATCAAATAATCAAATAACCCCTGCCATTTTTGGCAGTTCAATATACAATAAAAAAGACCTAGTAGATGTTGACGCATCAACTAGGCCATTTAAACTATCAACAGATACAATTGCTCATCAAAGTCTTTATATCCGTTTATCTCACTTTTATTATATTCTATGAAACCAATAAAAACAATACCAACAGTTAGCAATACTGCTAGCTTACTAAAATCACCACAACATCAACCCCTGTGTTGGGAGAGGTTAAAACTTTTTGAACAACACATCAAGAATACCACTCGGTTATTTCTGTATTTTTTCTGAACTTGGGCATCTAATGCGAAATTTAGAAGCAAATGGCTACATTTTTCCTTATGGAAAAGTGCCAGATATTTCTGTAGGAAAGTGTTGGTGTAATTAGTTAGGCTTCCAAGATGTTAATACAGACTTTCGCAAATATCCCCACTACTATCCAGATGGTAGGGTTGTTCCAGCGAACATGTATCCAGACGAGTTACTTCCAAAATTTCGATGGTGGTTAAACACAACTTATATAATGGAGAAATTGCCTAACTATGTTAAACGGTTTTGTTCCCCAGAGGAAACTAGATTGATAACTGCAATAGTTCAAAAACGCTTCTCAAGTGTTGCGTAAGCTAGAAATATCTTTTATAAAAATAGTACGAAAATTTCGTACTATTTTTGTGGTTTTGAGAAACTAGAAATATCTTTCATGGAAATAGTATTAATCAGATCGATGGAAATTTTCCATTGATTATGATTTTCATCTCAGTAAACCAACCTAGGGACGTTGCATGCAACGTCCCTACATTGTCGTTATTCTAACAGAAAATACTGATAACTGTTAACGTAGTTCCTCTGTAAGAGGCTAACTGATAGCTGTTAACTAAAATCTTACTCCACCGTCACCGACTTCGCTAAGTTCCGTGGTTGATCGACATCCAAACCACGATGAGCAGCAATATGATAAGCTAATAACTGCAAAGGAATCACAGTCAACATCGGTGATAACAACTCATCCACCGCTGGCACTGCTAATACATTATCAAACACATCTGCTTCGGTACTTTCAGGTGTCACCCCAATTAACTGTGCATCCCTCGCTTTCGCTTCCTGAGCATTAGAAAGCACTTTTTCATAAACTAAACCAGGCATAGCGATCGCTACCACCGGAACTTTATCATCTAACAAAGCTATCGGACCATGTTTCATCTCACCTGCGGGATATCCTTCGGCATGAATATAACTAATTTCTTTCAGTTTTAAAGCACCTTCTAAAGCAATTGGATAATTAATTCCTCTGCCGATAAAGATAAAATCTTGAGTATCATTAAAGTGGTGAGCAAAACCTTCTATTTGACTATCTTGAGTTTCTAACATTTGTTCCATTTGGGCGGGAATTTTTTGTAAACCATTAATAATTTCGGCAATTTTTTCCCCAGATAAACATTGTCTTTGCCAGCCTAATTCTATGGCTAAAAAATAAAAAGACATTACTTGAGCTAGAAAAGTTTTAGTTGCTGCTACCCCAATTTCAATACCTGCTTTAATATCAATAACTTGATGAACCAAATTATGAATAGAACTTTCGGTTCGATTCGTAATTCCTAACAATCTTGACTTAAACTCATCACTTTTATCTAAACGGCGCTGTTGTTCCATTGACAAAGCTGCTAAAGTATCAGCAGTTTCTCCAGACTGAGTAACACCAATTGTTAAAGTATTTTTTCTAATTGGAGCAGGAGCATAACGAGCTTCCGAAGCATAATTTACGGTAGTAGAAATTCCAGTTAACTGTTCTAATAAATATTTCCCAATTAAACTAGCGTGCCAACTCGTACCACAAGCAAAAATTTCCACCTGTTCCAAATCTTTATATAGAGACGGTAACAAGTTTAAACTCGTCGGAGAAACCCGATTATTTTTAACATCCCAATCACTATTAATATAAGCTTCTAAACAATTCCTGATCACATTCGGTTGCTCATATATTTCTTTGAGCATAAAATGTTTAAAAATATGTTTCTCAACTAAAGTCGGACTCCAGTTCAAAATCCGAGGAAACTTATTCAAGCGATCGCCATCAAAATTATAAACCTCTACTCCCAGAGGAGTTAAACGCGCCATTTCACCATTCTCTAAACTGAGGACAACTTGAGTATGAGAAACCAAAGCCGGAGTATCCGAAGCACAGAAAAATTCTCCTTGCCCAAAACCGATAGATATCGGTGCTTGTTGTCTAGCCACAATAATTTCATTCGGATAATCTGCACAAACAACAGCGATCGCAAACGCCCCATCCAACTTCCTCAAACTTTGACGCACTGCTTCCAAAAGACTTTCTCTGTTTCCCGTTCCCCCTTTCCCATTTTTGGCAAAATTAGACAAAAATTCAGCAATTAAATGAGGAATAACTTCCGTATCGGTATCAGAAACAAACTCATGCCCCTGACTTTGCAACTCCTTCCGTAACTCTCGATAATTTTCGACGATACCATTTTGGACCACCGCCACTCGCCCTGTATTATCACTGTGAGGATGAGCATTATACTCTTCCGGTTTACCATGAGTTGCCCAACGAGTATGACCAATCCCAACATTAGCCAACATTTCCACTCCTGCCAATTTTTCTCGTAAATTGTACAGTTTACCCTTAGCTCGAACCGAATTAATTTGGCCATCACAAATAGTGGCCAATCCAGCCGAATCATAACCCCGATATTCTAGTTTTTCTAATCCAGATAATAAAATTTCTGTAGCTGACTGAGTGCCAATATAACCAACAATTCCACACATTTTATTTTTTACTCCTAATAACTTTTAAAATGACTATAGCGTTTTCTATTTTAAATGCGGAAATAGAATCCTATTAAAAAGGGAATAGGAAATAGGGAATAGGGGATAGAGAACAGGGAGGAAAAAAGTATTTTTGCAAATATGAACAGACTCCAGGTACATGAAGTACAGATATAACAATATAGGTTGTGATAAATGATAAGAGAAACCCGGTTTCTTAAAGAAACCGGGTTTCTGAGTCTACTACTTAAAAAGGGAATAGGAAATAGGGAATAGGGAATAGGAAAAAAGTATTTTTGCAAATATGAACAGACTCCAGGTACATGAAGTCAGATATAACAATATAGGTTGTGATAAATAATGAGAGAAACCGGGTTTCTGAGTCTACCACTCCCTACTCGCGATTATTCAATTTTCACCAAGTTTAATTTCTTTAGCCAAATCTGGAGAAAATTTCTCTTCAGCACATATATTTCTCTCACCTTCTAATATGTCTAAAATTTCCAAAATTTCTCGTTCAAAAGCCACATTAGCGCGATTAGTTTTCCCACCAATATAAAGTCGTTCATTTTCTTGCCAAGCCCAAATTTGGGAGTGAGAAACATAACTCATTAATACACTTAACATTAACAAACCAAAACCTAAATAAACAATAGGAATCCCAGGGTCAGCTTTTATTTGTAAACCTGTACTACCTATAATTTTATCAACAAATAAAGTAATGCCATTGACTTCTGTAGACATTCCTTCACGGACACTAGAAACTAATTTACCAGTACCATCATAAATTAATACAGTTCCTTGTAAATCTTTAGCTAATAAAGATATTCCCTCACTTAAATCTGGTTTTGTAGGAACCCAAGTTCCCCAAATTCTTCCTCCTCCTGCTGTATTTAATTGTGCCATTGGTAAACGAAAAACAGGGCTTTTATTAACTCTAACTTTAACGGCGGCAATTCCCCAATCTGCTTGATAAATTGTGACTCCATGATAGCGGATGGGTTGATTAACAAATATGGTTTTTCTATCTACTTCTTCACCACTTTTATCTAATATTGAAAGGTCTGAATAAAACTGGTCAATTGTTCCTTCGGGAGTATAATCAATCCAAAAACGATTGACTCCTACTGACCAATCTTTGGGAATTTGTGATTCGGCAAAAATTCCGGCATCGACAATATTTTTAACTTTAAAAGTTTCTCCACTCGCTACTATTTCTTGACCGGTAAATCCGGTCATGGAACCGATGATTGAACCTGCTAAAATTATGAGCATACTAGCATGAACTATTATCGGACCGACTTTACCAATAATTCCTTTTCTGCCATAGAGTTTATCTGTTTCTTTGAATGTCAGATAACCCTTTTTCTGTAATATTTTTTCTAAGGAATCTAAGGAACCTGTTTCTATTTCGGCGCTTAATGCTAATTTTTTAAATTGTGATTTTTTATCGAAAAATTTCCATCGTTGAGCAAATTTTAAAGCAGGTAATTGTCTGGTAAATGTGCAGGCGGTTAAACTGGCTCCGAATAAGATTAATATTGATAAAAACCACCAAGTCCGATAAACATGATCTAATTCTAATAATAAAATTACTTTCCAAGTTAAAAAACCAAATAATGCTGGTTTTTCTGGATAGTTTTCTTGATAAAAAGGAATTGATTCACCTTGTTCTATGACAGTGCCAGAAATACTACAGATAGCTATGATTAAAAGAAGAGTGATCGCTAACCGTAAATCAGCTAATATTGGTAATATTTCTTGTTTAAATATTTTGACAGGATTTAGTTTTTTATTTAATTCTGAATTTTGAGTATCCATTTATTTAGTTCTTATTAGTTTCAACAATTTTTTCGTAGTAATTATAGATATAGTAATTTTCAATGATTTGTGAAAAAAACAGTAGAGGTTTGGGAGACCAACCCAGAACTATTTCATTCTATAATCAAGTGATAATTTGACTATCTTTTAGAGATTCGTTGAT
>NZ_JAYKGW010000025.1:0-4534 GCF_035285525.1 Okeania sp.
GGGATTTCAGCACCAAACGTTGAAGACTATTTACCTTACGAGTGTCTCCATTCTGCATGGCTTTGTAGATTCGTTTTTGGAGGCGGAACAAATTTTTCTGGAATTTCTTCCAGTTTTGGTTGCTCCAAACTTCACTATGATTGCTCATGTGTCTAAGCGTACTCTCTTACTAAATTTCACTACGCTGATTACCCTGCAAGCAATTTGCGCTTGCATCCTACCCGTTGGAGAGATTTCCGTGCTTTCCCACCTACTCTTTGATTCGACCTTTCCTAGAGACTCTCTCAACGTTTTTCCTCGTTCCGAGTTACAGATTGTTTTGACGGTTTAGGGCTGTCCAATTCGCCTACACGATTCCCAGGGATGTGTCTAATTCAATCATTTGACGCGGGAATTTTCCGTGTGCGGTCAGGAGATTTGAGTGACTCCTTGCCGGTAATTAAGACGCTTTTTCAGGACATTCCGTAATGTACCCATGCCGTCTCCCCATTACCCCCAGTGTGCCTATCACTATACGCTCTGGTTGGGGCCTGATGCCAGCTTCACTCTGCTAGTGGAAAAGTTCTAGCTCGGTGTGGCCAGGTCGGGAGTCCGTTGTCCCCTAACGGGCTGGACTTTCACCAGCATCCATAACTCAGTTATCTAACGGGCTTCTTCTTTGGTGGCCTCATATAGCAAATAGCTCTATAGGCTCTTCCGCTGTGGCCTCGTTAGACCCTACTCATACCCCTCTAGTTTCTAGAGGCTCCTAATAGGAACGAGTCGCACGACTGATATTACTGCTGCACTTGTACGAATATTTACGCCCTTCGACAAAGCAACTTTAGTTAAACATTCGACGATTGTGGCAGAATCATCAGTATTAGGAAACATTCGTCCATCTGCCTCAGTCTTCAACTTTACGCCTCTAGCAGCAAACCATTCCACAGTATCACGAGCTTGAAATCTAGAGAATGCTCCCCGAAGTGCTTTACCACCTCTAGGGTAGTTTTGGATAAATATTGCTGGATCAAAACAACTGTGGGTAACATTACAACGTCCACCACCGGATATGCGTACTTTTGTCAGAGGTTGTCGCCCTGCTTCAAGAATAGTGATATGGTTTTGGGGAGTGCTTAAGGAAATATTAGCTGCCGTCAAGGCTGCAAAAAAACCTGCGGCTCCCCCACCTACAACTAAAACTTTGAGAGGAGAGAGAGACTTTTGATATGTATTAGACATCTCCAATAATAAAAAATTAAATCAATTATTGAATATAAATCATCTATTCTTTTTTCCTTACTCCCTACTCCCTCTTTTCTAAAGATGTCTATTTATTACTCTTCAACTGGTTCAAAATCTTCTTTACCCACTCCACAAACTGGACAAACCCAATCATCGGGGATGTCTTCAAAGGCAGTTCCTGGTGCTATATCACTATCTGGGTCTCCTTCTTTTGGGTCATACACATATCCACAGACATTACAGATATACTTTTTCATTTTAATTTGTTCCTCTCTAAGTATTTCACTTGGATTTTACAAGTTTGTCGGCCAGAAGTTCTACTACTAAATTGCAAAGTTTTATTACCGAAAAATTAATAATTAATAATTATAGGACTTACGCAACTGCAACGTATTTTCGTCCGATACGACCGTCGGGAAGTCATCTCAAACCCTTGTTTTTTGTACCTCATGGCTTTAGTCCTAAATTAAATAATTCAGCTTTATTAAGCTGCCCTTTCAGAAAATAAATTTTTTCCTTTTAGTCAATTTTCTCCCTTTTTTGGCTCTGCTTTATCAACATCTTTCTTAACATAAAACTTGACAATATAGACAAGTTATGCTTAAGTCTTGGTTCGGCTTTTTTGGAAAAAAAATGTATTTTTTCATACATTTTTATGGGATTATTTAAGTATTTTTACTTAGCTAGCATGATTGTTTCTCCCTTCTTCCCTGCTAAGAGCTCCCCCTTCCCCTCCTGGGAGGGGCTAGGGGTAGTTCTCACAAGGGTTTCAGGAGTTCCTGATCAGGGATAGCTTTTAGGGAGAGGTAATTATTAATTATCCATTAATGAAAGTGGTTTTGATTTGGGTAAATGATATTAGAGATTTTCTATGGAAGACCCCTGTAAGGTTTTAGTTCATAACTTACGCAAAGGTACTATCTATAGAGTTAAAAAACTATTGCGTATGGGGTTTTAAGCGCTAGATATAGGGTCTAGTGCGTAAGTTCTATTAGTTATTAGAGTTGTCGTTAAATAAATGGAGAGAACTGCTCAAACTAAGACATAGCAGTCATTTAAAAAGCTAAAATTCTTAGATAACTAGGGGTTTTCCAGTTTTTTTTGAAGTTATAAAGCAACAGGTCTATTGTATTGATAAGAAATTATAGGTGAGAAAAAACTGTAGCGGTTTGGTCTCCAAACCCCAACCGCTCAAAGATTTGAAGACCAAACCTCTAGAAACTTCCTTCTTATTCTTTCCTTCTTATTCTTTCCTTCTTCCTTCTTGCTTCTTCTTTCTTCCTTCCTCAAAAAAGTGATAAATTTTGCTGAAATAAAACCCCAAGTCAACCCTAAATATTCTTTTGTAGGAATTGAGAAAAAGAGAGGTAAATTAATTTTTCATTTACCCAAATGATTCAGTCATAACGACCCAAATATTAATAGATTCGACTTTAAATGTGAATTGTTTTTGCAACTCTATAAACTCCTAAAAATTATCCAGAAAATCTATCAAGAAAAAGGATATTTACATAAAAATATTAAAGTCAATGACCGTGACGGTGTACTCGAACAAGATGGAGGAAAAGAAGTTGTTATTAACAATAATCAAGAAAGTATTTTTTATAGAAAACTTGATGCTTTAGATAATATTTTAGATATCTATGATGAGTTAAAAATATTAGCACTTGTCTCCCGTATTAGCAAATCTGAAACTATAGACTATAGTAAAATTAATCGCTATCTGCACAAAGCAATTTTCCTAAATAATGGTGCAATATTTATAGACTATATTGACGTACCTAAGCAACAAATATTTTATAAATCCTCTGATCTTGTCACAATGTATTGTGATATATTTAGTGAAATTCAGCAAAAATTAGGAGAAAATATTAATCCTGAAATTGCTGCTTTATCTGCTAGATTTCAGGAAAAATATATTGGGGATGAATCTAGTCTGTTTAGCGAAATTCATTATCCATTAATTATTCATACTTTACGAGATGCTTTAGAAAAAATTGATAAATATACGCTTTTGAAAGATACAGATTATTGGGATTTTTATGATGCAATTGAGAAATTTTTATTCGGGGAATTGGATGACAGAAAAGACGGCAAAATTTGGGAATTTAATAATTTTCATAGTGTTGGGGAAGGAATTTGTTTAACTTATTTGTTGAAGCAGACAAATTCATGTTTTATCTCTTATCTAAATAGTCGATATCTTGCTCCAGAAATAATTGCTAATTTGAGCTACAAAAACAGAATTATCGATTTGAGCAATATTTTCCATGTCAACGGTAGAGATATTTTTCCCGATGCTGTAGTTCTTTCATTTCAAAGTAAAGATAATCGCCCCAACTCTTTAGTTTCAGAATTAGTTCCACCTAAAACTTTATATCAAATTGAAAAAGTCAAAAATTGGAATGACTTACCCTACTACACCAGCTTCAAATGTCAGAAATATAAATTAAAAATTGCCTCTATTTATCAAAACTCAGAACCAGAGAATCATACTTTTTATGAATTAGCTAAATTTGGCAAACTTGAGGGAGAAATACTAACAGTTCATTCTTTACCAAATCAGTTTTATTCTTATTGGGAAATCTGGGATAATTTCAATCTAGAACAATTACAAATGATCAAAAATTTGAATCATGTATTTTATCTAGCTTTAAAATTTGGTATTATATCATCTGAAAGATTTTTTCAACGTTTTATTGATTATGTATTAGGTTCAGAATCTCTACTCAAAGACAATATATTTTATATATCATTATTTCGGGATCAAGATAGACTTCGGTCTCTCAAAGAAATTAATCAAAGCTTTGGAAATTTCCTAAGAAAAATTATGAGCAAAATTTCTCTTCAAATCATTGATATTAAATACGCCAACTTTGACTATTATCTAAATCCAGGAAACCGAGAAGAAATTAAAAGTAGAAGTATTAGAAAACAATTTGTCTATGAATATTTGATTCAAAATTATCTAGAAAATAATCAAAATACTGTCAAAATTTGGAATATAAATAGTGAGTTTTGGCTACCTATTTATAAGAAAAATTTACCAGTCCTTACTCCTGGTGTTAGATACATGGATAATTATGTGAAATTAACAGGAGTTAATATTATGAAAATTATTGATAGTTATATAGCGCTAGGGAATAGGGAATAGAGAACAGGAGACTATCAAAGGGTTTTTCATATAGAACCCATTTGGGGTCTTTACACGCATTGAGGATTGGGAGTCAGGAGACAGGAGACAGGAGTCAAGAAATCGAGAAGTAAAATAGGGAAAAAAGTATAAAAATAGTTCTATTATGCACCATCT
>NZ_JAYKGW010000026.1:0-29921 GCF_035285525.1 Okeania sp.
TGTAGAGACTACAACTGATGTTGTTGAAGAAAAAGCTGTAGAGACTACAACTGATGTTGTTGAAGAAAA
This sequence comes from Okeania sp., assembly GCF_035285525.1. Lineage (GTDB taxonomy): Bacteria > Cyanobacteriota > Cyanobacteriia > Cyanobacteriales > Microcoleaceae > Trichodesmium. The sequence goes on from NZ_JAYKGW010000026.1 coordinate 70, forward strand.
AGCTGTAGAGACTACAACTGATGTTGTTGAAGAAAAATCTGCCGATGCTGCAACTGATGTTGTTGAAGAAAAATCTGCCGATGCTGCAACTGATGTTGTTGAAGAAAAATCTTCAGAAGATACTGTCGCACCAGCAACTACAACTGATGTGGAGGCTGAAAAATCTGCCGATTTATCTATAGAAAATACTATAATACAAACCCTTCAGACTGGTGTTATTAGTTCCCAAGATAGCGCTTCTTACTCCCAACAAGAACAAATTCCGTCTCAGGAGGAATATTCGCAAAAAACCATCGATGATTTAACAAAAACACTCCAACAAAATCCTAATGAACCTCTTCTCTACTATCAGCGAGGTAAAATACTTTCTCAACAGGGAAATTATCAGGAGGCGATCGCTGACTTTACAGAAGGACTTCGACATAATCCCGATGAAGCTGCCGACTATTTCAATCAACGAGGAGTTGCTCATTCCCGTATAGAAAATTATCAAGAAGCACTTGCTGATTTTACTACTGCGATTAAAATAGAGCCTTCTAATCCTAATTTCTGTCATAACAGAGGACGTCTTTATCATGTTATGAAAGATTACAAACTTGCTATTGCAGATTTTACTGTAGTTATAGAAGCTAACCCTAAAGATGCAGATGCTTATAACAATCGAGGTATTTGTCTTTATGAAATTAAGGAATTTTATGGAGCGATCGCCGATTTTACTGAAGCTATTAAGATTAATCCTCAAGATGCAGATGCTTATCATAATCGAGGTATTTCTAATTATGAAATAGGGGATTATCAGCAGGCGATAGACGATTATACAGAGGCTATTAAACTTGAGCCTACAGATGCTAAAACTTATTATAATCGCGGTATGATTCGTTATTTCAATGAAGATTATGAAGGCGGAATAGATGACTTTCAAAAAGCTGCTGAATTTTATCAACAAAAAGGACAAAATGAGGATTATGAGGAAGTAATGAAAATGATGAATAAATTAAATAAATAATTAACAATTCAGCAATCAGCAATTTAGCAAGTCAGCAGTCAGGGAATTTTAACGTAGAATGTCAAAAGCTGATAGCTGAATTAATATCAAATTCGATAGTATCGGTGTAATAAAGAGTCAGGACTTACGCAGAAACCGAGTTTATCAACGAAATCTAGTCGTTTGAACAACAAGATCGCAGTAATAAACCCGGTTTCTTGGTAACATTGCGTAAGGAGATTTGGTAATAGTTGAAAATAGAACATTTTTTTATACCGAATTAGAGAAAACACGGTAGTATTCCGTAGAATCAAATCCCTGTAGGGATTTGGTCTCCAAACCCTGTGCAAGCTAGGAGTTTTCGCTCTTTATAGTGTTTTCGCTCTTTATAGTTTTCATCACAATTAAATCCATATACCATTGAATTATTGGAGCTAATAAACTATGCAACTTCTCTAACAAAGTCATTTCTAAACCTGGAGTAATAACAAAACTATTTTTTCTCATTCCCCGCAATATTTCTCTAGCCATATCTACCGCACTCCATAACCCAGAAGTAGCAGTAATATAATTAGTTTCCAAAGGCTTAGTTTTATTCTCTTCCTCTAATTGTGGTGTATCTGTATCTGGAGGATAAACTACAGAAACAGAAATTCCAGATAACTTTAACTCTCCCCGTAAAGATTCTGCTAAACCTCTAATCGCAAACTTACTAGGACAATAGGGAGTATAACCATAAATTCCAATTAAACCAGCACCAGAAGAAATCATAACTATGTGCCCTTTTTTTTCTGGTTCCATTACTGGCAAAACAGCACGCACAGAATAAAGAGAACCAAAATAATTAATTGCCATTGTTTGTTCAAATATTTCTATTGGTAACTCCCGAAAATAACCAGGATAAGAAATACCCGCAGCAGTAATTAATAAATCAGGAATACCTACTTCTTTTGTAGCTTGGTAAATTGCATTTTCTACTTCTAATCTATTAGCAACATCAGCGGAAATAGTAATAATTTTTTGCTCTAGATTAACCACATGAGTAGTTATTTCAACTTTTGCTACTTCTAATTTTTGAGAATTACGAGCAATAATTGATATATTACTTCCTTCACCAGCTAAAAGTTTAGCTATTTCTTTACCAATGCCACTAGAGCCACCTGTAATGATTGCATGTTTCCACATAAATTTTGAATTTATAGATTATCGGAAACTAAATAGGGTTTGCTGAAAAAAGCAAAGTTGGGAAAGTGTGGGAAATGTGAGCATATCAAATCCTGTGCTACTTAAAATGTTAACTTTTGGCAGCTATTCAATAATTAATAATTAACCATTAATTATTATCTCTTTTTATATAGAAGAGGATTGGGTAAAAGGAATTTTTGTCTTTTTTTGGTAGGCTGGATATGCCCTACTTCAAAGAGCGAGGGCTTTTTCTCCATGAATGGAGAGGCTTTATACCTTAATTTTCGGTATCGAAAACCTCGTACTTTTTAAAAGCCTAAAAATATTGCAGAGCGCGAAAAATACTCGCCATCCTCACCCCACCTCCCCATTACTTTACTTCCCATTTTACTCAAAAAACCATTACCATGGACTATCCAATGTATTTTTCCACAGTGCTAGCCAGTGTACTTTTAGGAACAGCACCCACAACCATATCAACTCTCTGTCCTCCCTTAAAAATCATTAAGGTAGGAATACTACGAATCCCATACTGACTTGCTACATTAGGATTTTCGTCCGTGTTTACTTTAACTACTTTGATTTGTCCTTCAAATTGTTGTGATATTTCTTCAACTACAGGAGCCACCATTTTGCATGGACCGCACCAAGGTGCCCAAAAATCTACTAGAACTGGAAGCTCACTCTCAAGCACTTGTTGGTTAAAACTACTATCAGTTACTGTTAATACTGACATTCCTAAGTAATCCTTAATAATATTGATTTTTCTTGTGTGTAAATACAATGATTTAAAAACTTTCTATATATTCATTACATTATAAAAAATTGTTAAATCTATTTACTGATGTACTTTTCTACAGTATTAGCTAATGTAGTTTTGGGAACAGCACCCACGACCATATCAACTCTTTGTCCTTCCTTAAAAATCATCAAAGTAGGAATACTACGAATTCCATACTGGCTTGCTACATTAGGATTTTCATCCGTATTCAGCTTCAATACTGTTATTTGTCCTTGATATTGCTTTGCTATTTCTTCAACTACAGGAGCCACCATCCTACATGGACCGCACCAAGGTGCCCAAAAATCTACTAGAACTGGAAGCTCACTCTCAAGCACTTGTTGGTTAAAACTACTATCAGTTACTGTTAATACTGACATTCCTAAATTATCCCTATAATATTAAATTTTCTTGTGTGTAAATACAGAGAATGATTTAAAAACTTTCTACTTTCTAGATATTCATTAAAAAAGTTTTGTTCAATCATCCATCCAAATGCTTTTCTAGAGTTTTAGTTAATGTAGTCTTAGGAACAGCACCCACGACCATATCAACTCTTTGACCTGCCTTAAAAATCATCAAAGTAGGAATACTACGAATTCCATACTGGCTTGCTACATTAGGATTTTCGTCCGTGTTCACTTTAACTACTTTGATTTTTCCTTCATATTGAACTGAGATTTCATCGACTACAGGAGTTACCATCCTGCACGGCCCACACCAAGGTGCCCAGAAATCTACTAAAACTGGAAGCTCACTCTCAAGCACTTCTTCCTGGAAACTACTATCGGTTACTGGTTCTGCTGCTGACATTTCTTAATAATCCTTAAATTATTTTTACTTTAGTAAATTAAATTATCCCATTATTTGGTACAGGAGTTAATCAAATTTTTAAGATACCATATTTTTCTAAACTAGATAGATTTTGAAAAATATCCTAAAGCTATATTTTACAATATACCCATAAATAAGGCATGATATTATTTATACAAGGTATCATCTTTTGTATTCTATTCAATCAGAGTATTCATTAATAGGGCAAACTGTGATTAAAGTTTTTTCTGATATTCTCCTCATGTCGCCATACTGGATGAATTAAGTTTTGTACAATTCCTTCACAGCCAATTTTTTACGCCAAATTAAACGCAATAAAAATATTAAGCTGCAGCAAGATGAGTCCATATTATTTAGACTGTAAAAACTAACTACATTTCTAAATGTAAAGTTAGCTGTCTAATTATCAACCACGGTTGCTGGTTCATAGAGATATTCAAACCAATTGCCGTCTAAGTCCTTACCATAGAAAGAAGCGGTACCATCTCGGTGTTCATGGACTGGAGAGACTGGAATTTCTTGGGCTTTGAGCTGTTCATAGGCCATTTCCATCTCTGAGCGATCGCTAAACACAAACCCGAAATGTGGCCCTGCTTGTTCATATCTAGGACTCAAAAGTGCTAGTCCATCATCACCTGCTTTAAGATATGCCCAGTCAAAATCTTTCCAAGCCACTTCCATGCCCAGATTTTTATAGAACTCTACTGCTTGGTTAATGTCTTGGACACAGATAGCCACATGGCCTAATCTTTTTAATTTCATAGCTAACAACTATTAAAAACGACCTAAATAAGCAACTAATATTATCATAAAACTTTCACGATCCAGATATGCTTAAAAATACTTTACTTTTGACTATTGACTTACTAACGACAAGTAGGGATTGCTGAAAAAAGCAGAGTGTGGGAGGAGTAGCAAGTGTGGGAAGAGTGGGAAGAGAGAAAGTAGAATAAATAGTTTGACCTTGTTCGGCTTTTTTGGGAAAAAAATGTATAAAAAAAACACATTTTCTGGCGATCGCTTAAGTGGTTTTACTTAGCTACTATGATATTTTCTTCTTTCTCCCCTGCTGGCTGCTCCCGTCTCCCCACAAGGGTTTCAGGAGTTATGGGTAAGGGATAACTATACTAGATAGGTACTGATAAGTGATAACTGATAACTGAAATGACCAATAACCCTCTTAATTTGATACCCTAACAAAAATCGTTTTGGGAGTTGGAAAAAGCAGTGGATATAATTATTGGACGTGGAAAAGTAGCTCGTAGAGCCTACGGAATTGATGAAATAGCTCTAGCCCCTGGGCAAAAGACAATCGATCCAAGTCTAACAGACACTAGATGGAGCATTGGTGGTATTGAAAAAGAAATACCAATTATTGCTAGTGCCATGGACGGAGTAGTTGATGTCAAAATGGCCGTTCTTTTATCAGAGCTAGGAGCAATGGGAGTCCTCAACTTAGAGGGTATTCAAACTCGCTATGCTAATCCAGTACCAATATTAGAAAAAATTAGCTCTGTGGGTAAAGATGAATTTGTGGGTTTAATGCAGGAACTTTATGCAGCCTCAATCCAGCCAGATTTAATTTCTCAGAGAATTAAAGAAATAAAAAGCCAGGGTGGTATTGCAGCAGTAAGCTTAACTCCTGCTGGAGCAATGAAATATGGAAAAGTAGTGGCTGATGCTGGTGCAGACCTATTCTTTGTTCAGGCCACAGTTGTGTCCACAGCATTTCAGTCACCTGAATCTATGCCTACTCTTGACTTAGTTCAATTTTGTCAAGAAATGCCTATGCCTGTAATTTTGGGTAATTGTGTTACCTATGAAGTGGCTTTAAATTTGATGAAAGCAGGAGCAGCAGGAGTTCTAGTTGGTATTGGCCCTGGTGCAGCTTGTACATCTCGTGGCGTTTTAGGGGTCGGAGTTCCCCAAGCAACAGCAGTTGCAGACTGTGCAGCAGCCCGAAATGATTATTATCAAGTAACTGGAAAATATGTCCCAGTTATTGCTGATGGGGGTTTAGTTACTGGTGGTGATATTTGCAAATGTATTGCCTGTGGTGCTGATAGTGTGATGATTGGTTCACCCATCGCTAGGGCCATTGAAGCACCTGGACGTGGTTATCATTGGGGTATGGCTACTCCTAGTCCAGTATTACCCCGTGGTACTCGGATTCAGGTAGGTACGACTGGAACCATCAAACAAATTATGTGTGGCCCAGCACAATTGGACGATGGTACTCATAATTTGTTGGGCGCTCTCAAGACTAGCATGGGAACTTTGGGTGCTAGGGACTTGAAAGAAATGCAGCAGGTTGAGGTCGTAATTGCTCCTTCCTTATTAACTGAGGGTAAGGTTTATCAAAAAGCCCAAAAATTGGGAATGGGTAAGTAGATTTTCCGGCCTAAGAAAACTTTAAGATGTCTCACACCCTTGAGAAAACTTAAAGTGTGGGTGTTAAAGTTCTAGATTATCCTAGAATTATTTGAAGGAAAATGTCACAATAGAGACAGGAAACAAAAAATATATTTTTTGTTTCTTTCACTCCTCACACCACAACCCGCCCGGACCTTTTTAGTTCGGGCGGTTCCTTTAATCATACATCTCGTAGAACAAAGTGTAATACAAAGTATCAATTCAAAATTCAAAATTCAAAAGTAAGACGAAAGTTATAGCAGTCAATAGGATTTAATGATTCAGTAAGTATTTATGCTTAATATGTCACTTTTGATGTATTAAGTCAAAATTCAAAAGTAAGACGAAAGTTATAGCATAGGTATAGAATTTCACCAAGTAAAAATTAAATTTATGCAGAGAATCGACTCAGGTGGATGTATAAACTATCAGAAATATTCAAAAGTTTAAATTATCTAAACATTACAATATGACTCAAAAATTAGTGTTAAGAAATCGTCGAAAATCACCTCTTTCCCACTGGCAAAATATAGATTTCTCTTTGCTATTGGTATATATAGGAATGACTATCTTTGGCGGAGTTATGATCCAAAGTGTGGAAAGAAATCAGGGTCTAACAGACTGGTTTCAGCATTGGCTGACAGGAGGAGTGGGTTTAATTTTAGCCTTAATTATTGCTCGTTTTCGCTATGAAGTCTTGCTTAACTGGAAATGGGTAATTTATGTTTTGACTAATATTTGCCTAGTTGCTGTACAGTTTATCGGTACTTCAGCTCTAGGGGCACAACGCTGGATTAATGTTGCAGGCTTCCACGTTCAACCTTCGGAATTTGCCAAGGTAGGAGTAATTATTACTTTATCAGCAATACTTTCTACTAAAACTAAGGTAAAAATATTTGACTTTTTTAAGGTTCTTATGATTACAGCAGTTCCCTGGTTATTAGTTTTTTTAGAACCTAATCTGGGTACTTCATTAATATTTGCTGCAATTACTATGGGAATACTTTACTGGGGTAATGTTAATCCTGGATGGTTAATATTACTTATCTCTCCCATATTCTCAGTTGTTCTTTACAGCGTCTATTTCCCCGTTTGGATTGCCTGGATAAGTCTAATGGCCTTTATCGCTTGGCGAACTCTACCTTTGGGTTGGTTATGGACACCTATACTGGCCGGAATTAATATTGCTTCTGCAAGTGTAGGACAAATATTATGGGGTTTGCTCAAGGATTATCAAAAGGATAGATTAACAGGATTTCTGCACCCGGAACAAGACCCTTTGGGTACAGGATATCATTTGATTCAATCTCGAATTGCTATTGGTTCTGGACAACTTTTTGGCAGAGGGTTATATCAAGGTACTCAAACTCAATTGAATTTTATTCCAGAGCAACATACAGATTTTATTTTCTCGGCTATTGGTGAAGAGTTGGGTTTTGTTGGTTGTGTTCTTGTACTCTTGGCTTTTTGGTTTATATGTATGCGTTTGGTGATTATTGCTCAGATTGCTAAAGATAATTTTGGTTCTTTGCTCGCTATTGGAGTATTATCAATGGTAATATTCCAAGTTTTTGTGAATATTGGTATGAATATTGGTCTGGCTCCGGTGACTGGTATCCCCCTACCTTTACTTAGTTATGGGCGATCAGCTTTATTGAGTAATTTTATTGCCCTGGGATTAGTAGAGTCAGTCGCTAATTATAGATCTAAATAGGGTTTGCTGAAAAAACAGAGTGTGGAAAGTATGGGGAGGGTGGGAAGACAGAGAAAGCAAGAATAATAATTGTTCCTTGATTTTTCTGCCATAGTAATATCACTGAACTCCCCCCCCCGCAAAATGTACTATAAAACTCTGAAACCCTTATCAATCATAGAAAAGAGCTATCGCCTTTTCTGGACGTAGATATGTAATTCTGTAATATTTATTAACAAAGACTCACAGGGAATATCTGCTAAAATATAATCATGTATTTCGACTCACGCTCACCACAACACAAAGTGTTAGATTTACTAGATAATTTAACAATTTATTTATATTGTACCCAGTAAATAGGGGTGGACAATTCGACCTATCTCTTGTACAGCATACATTATGGCGTTTTGTCAAAGGGGAAGTTCAGTTATACCATCAGAAAAGAGCGAAAAATCTTAGTTGGTAGAGGGTTTGGAGACCAAACCCCTATAGGGACTGAATGCTACCGATACTACCGGATTTGATATCATTAATGGATACTGAGATTCAAATCCTCCAGGGTTATAGACTCAGCATCAATGCCTTCTAAAATGGCGACTATTTCACCATTTAGCTTGAGAACCGCACCAGATTCGCCAGTTTCTATTTCTAAGCGATCTAAAGTGACGCTACTATCCTCAACGATTAATTCTATGGAGTCGATACCTGGCACAAAGTCGGTAATCAGGTTGTTGCTAGCATCTGCTGTCAAGATAAAACTATCTCTGCCACTACCTCCAGTGAGGGTATTATCGCCGATACCGCCATTAATAGTATCGTTACCTTTGTCTCCCCATAGTACATCGTCTCCTTCTCCTCCCTCTATTAGATCATCTCCTTTTCCACCATGTTGAGTGTCGTTTCCTTTCCCTCCCTGGATAATATCGTTGCCTCGATTGCCGTTGATAATATCGTTTCCTTCTCCTCCGTAAATAAGGTCATTGTTGTTAGCACTACCAGATACATTTTCGTTGTCGCCGTATATGGTATCGTTACCTTGTTGGCCAAATAGGGTATCTGAACCGAGATCGCCGTAGATGAGGTCGTTACCGTTTTCGCCGTTAATGACATCGTTGTCTTTGCCACCATGAACGGTATCGTCACCGAGGCCAGATTCAACTATATCCCTGCCTCGGTTGGCGACTATGAAATCGTGACCGCCGAAACTGCTTATCCTATCGTCGCGATCGCTGCCTAAATGTTGATCGCTTTCTGCTTCACCGATGACGACATTAGCGATCACTTGTTGCTGTCGAAGGATGATTGCTTCAGGACTGAGTAGAGGTATCGTCGGTAGTGAAGCGACTGCTTGTAGCTGACTGATTGAGCTTTCCCTGGATGCTGATTCAATAATGACTGTATATATTTCTTTACTGTCAATGGTTCCTTCTTCTACGGGAATCTCGCCTTCTGATTCTGATTCGGGATTTTCCGTAACCGACTCATCATCTTCTGAGTTAGGATTTGCCGTAACTGACTCATCATCTTCTGATTCTGAGTTGGGATTTTCATTCACCGACTCATTATTTTCTGATTCTAAGTTGGGGTTTTCAGTAACCGACTCATTATTTTCTGATTCTAAGTTAGGGTTTTCAGTAACCGACTCATTATCTTCTGATTCTGAGTTAGGATTTTCAGTCACTGACTCATTATCTTCTGACTCTAAGTTGGGGTTTTCAGTCACTGACTCATCATCTTCTGATTCTGAGTCAGGATTTTCTGCTACCGACTCATCATTTTCTGATTCTAAGTTGGGATTTTCAGTAACCGACTCATTATTTTCTGATTCTGAGTTAGGATTTTCTGATTCTAAGTTAGGATTTTCAGTAACCGACTCATTATCTTCTGATTCTGAGTTAGGATTTTCACCACTCGACTCGCCATCTTTTGGCTGTTCGGACTTTGTTTCTTCCTCCTCCTCTTGAGTTGGCAACTCAGGTGTTGTATCTGGAATAACAGCTATTTCAGGTAACACAAACTCTGACACATCAGCATTTTCATCCTTGAGAATAGCTAAAACTTCTCCGGTGGGTTTGTAAGTAATAATAGTATCCCCAGTTTCCGAGTCCGTCTCCAAAGAAATGTCTTTATTCTTCAAACCATCAATATAAGTGAGGGTGTCCTTGCGTTCGTCATAGTTATAAATAATATCTAGCCCACGACCAACTCCTAAAACAAAGGTATCGCGACCAGAACCACCATACAAACGATCGCTACCCAAACCACCATCCAAAACATTATTGCCAGACTTGGCAACTAAAGTATCTTCTCCCTCGCCTCCGAAGAGTTCGTCGTTACCGCTATCTCCTAATAATAGATCGTCGCCCTCTTCCCCATCAATGGTATCGTTGCCCGCATCGCCTCCCAGCAAATCGTTGCCAAGACCGCCATTAATAACGTCAGCGCCAGCACCGCCGGAGATTCCATCGTTACCGGCCTCCCCTTCTAATAAATCGTTATTCGCATCCCCAGCTATTTCGTCGTTCCCAGCTCCACCTTTAACACTATCTTTACCTGAACCTGCATTAATAAGGTCGTTATTATCTCCACCGATAACCGAGTCATCCCCCGAACCGCTTTTGATACTATCGTTACCGCTACCACCGTCAATCACATCATCGCCCTGGCGACCATCGATATAGTCTGAACCGCCTAAACCGTTAATGGCATTATTACTTTGACCGCCGATGAGTATGTCGTCAAACTCAGAACCCTCTTGGTCTTCATCGGAGTTATTATTTTTGCCTTGGTTGTTGCCCTGGTTAGAGTTACCCGAATCAGAAGATTGATTGCCATTGCCATTACTTCCCTGATTAGAGTTACCCGAATCAGAAGATTGATTGCCATTGCCATTACTTCCCTGGTTGCCTGTGGTCGGTGCTTCTTCGGGACTACCTTGGGTATCTCGCTGGACTCCTGGTATGTTACCTGGTTGTGGGTCGCGAGGAGAACCCTGTTGTTCCCCCCAGAGGTCGTCTTTTTGGGTTACTAGACCGAGTTCGCCGTAGGGTTCGGTTAAATTGCGATCGCTACCACTTGCTTGGCCCAACTCAAAGAGAAACTCGACGACATGAGGAGAAGGGGAACGGACTATGGTTGGCTGACCGAAGGGACTGAAAGGAACTAGGAAACTGTTAAACTCCCCAGACCAGTCAAATAGACGATCGCCTCCAGTATTAGCAATCATTACATCTAAACCACCTCCACCGTAGGCAAAATCGGCATCGGCAAATTCTGGTTCGTCGGGACTATTATTCAAACCATCGTTGCTGTCGTGGTTGTCATCAGCATTTAACAAGTCGTCACCTAAACCACCAAACATCCTATCGTTGCTGGTTCCGCCTACCAACCAGTCGTTACCTAAATCTCCAAAAATGCGGTCTTTACCGTCATCTATCTTTTCACCTGCTGCATCAGTTGCCTCAAAGTTCAGTAAGAAATCTTCTATTTTCACTCGTGGGTTCTCAGCGTCGTAAGCAAAGAACTTGCGAGATGCAGGATCGTAAGCCAAAGGATTAAAGTCACTTACTGGATCGGCATTGTAGAAGTTAGCGAGAGCTTCTGCACCAGAAATCGCGTCGTCTGCTGCTCCGCCGTGGAGGAAGTCATCGCCCAAACCGCCGTAAATAACATCGTTGCCGCCAGATTCAAAAGCGAGCAAACGGGCTTGTTTGTTAAGACGTTCGCTAATATTGATAACCGCTCCAATAAACGGTCCTGGCAAATTAATACTACTTTGCTGAGTTACTACGTCGATACCGTAGAGGGTCTCTTCTTTACCGTTGCGGTTGATGAAAATGAAACCATCATCCCCCAAAATACCATCTTCCCCAGTACCGCCATAAATGCGGTCATGTCCGATGCCGCCCATAATATTGTCATCCTGAGCGTTGCCGAAAATTACGTCGTTACCAGTCATGCCATAAATTTCATCATCCCCGGCCTCACCGTAAATCAAATCATCTGCTCCCAAGTTAGCGTTACCGCCAGGAATGTAATCCATCAGTTCCACCGCCCTAGGTACAAGTCGCTGAGAATCACTATAAATGTCGTAAGTAAATGTTAGATACGCCCCGCTATCCGTGCCGTTAGTCCCAACTATACGATAAATATTGCCATTGTCACCAATGATTACATCACTATCCCGACTATGACCTTCCTCAGATTGGTCGCCGAAATCATTCCGTTCTGTTTGCAGACCAGAACCACCAAAGATTAAATCTTTACCTGCCGGACGTTTTTCAGAGGTATCATTACCGAAAAGACTAGAACTGTCCCCAATAATGTCGTCGCGACCAGAGTTACCAAATATCAGGTCTTCATCACCACCGCCTTCAATATAATCATCGCCATCACTATCTGCGCTCACCGATGGATTTGTAGCGCTTATAGTTTCATCAATAGAACTATCACCCTGGATTTTATCTTTACCTAGTTGACCCAAGATAATGTCATTGTCAGCACCACCAGCAATAATATCCGCCCCAAACTTATTCGCATCAGTAGTTCTCGTGTGGTCTAATAACTGAATATCCCGTTCAGTTTTAGCATCAGGGTTGCCTTGTGCTTCGTCTGTAACTAAGGCATTACCTTGCGCATCGTAAATAACATCACCACTAAGACTCCTCATTCGGGGACTGAGGGCATCAGGACGTCGTAATATCGAAGCATTATCACCAGCTATCGCATCGTCCTCCTCGCCACCATCAATGTAATCAGTCTCATCGTGACCACCAGCGACGTTGTGACCGCCAATAATATCGTCTTCGCCACCGTCGCCATACAAAGTATCCTCTCCCTGCTGACCTAAAATAATGTCGTCGCCCTCATCCCCGTGGATTAGTTCATTCCCACCCTCATCTGCGGTTAAAATATCGATTGCTGTAAATGTAAATGGTGGCTTTGCCTGGTTAAGCGGTAATGCTGCTAGGTCAATAACTCCTTCTGCTTTCCCGTGGTCGCCGAATACTAAATCTTGGTCAGCACCAGCGTGTATTTCATCGCCCTTGGTTCCGCCAAAAAGCATATCGTTACCGTTACCACCATATATAAAGTCGCGATGACCAGCAGTTGGGTTTTTAGTCGAGACTAAGTTGAGCGTATTGATATCGCCATCAATGGTATAGTCTAATTTACCGTTATCGCCCAAACCAATATCCTTGCCTTCTCCTCCTTGGATGGTATCGATCCCAAAACCACCGATGAGGGCATCGTCGTCTTTATTGCCTTCAATGCTATCGTCTCCTCCGTCTGTCGGGAAAATAGTTGCAATTTTTTCTGTTGCCTCATTTTCGTTGCGGATAATTTTGGCGTTATCGCCGACAACTATATCATTTCCAACATTACCGCTCAAGAGATCGCCACCAACCCCAGTAGTGTCCTTACCACCGGAACCACCAAGAATAATATCGTCGCCCTCATTTCCGCTGATGGTATCCTCTCCTCCCAAAGTTGGAGACTGACTGATAATATCGTTAGCTTCTTCACTGCCGTCATTCTTGACAACCCGACCGTTGTCTCCCAAAATAATATCCTTATCTGCATTTCCTGCTATTATGTCATCACCGAAACCACCTATGAGCATATCGTCCCCCGCGTTCCCCTTAATACTGTCGTTACCGCCGACGTCTTCAGCAATGGTAGTAGTCCGCTCGACGATATTCTCTGCATTTCTCTGGATATAGGCATGGTCTCCCGCTGCCACATCCTCGCCTTCATTACCAGAGATAGTGTCGCTACCGTCCCCACCAATGAGAATGTCGTCGCCTTCGTTACCTTCGATGTAATCCTCTCCATTATTACCAGGGAATGTAGAGAAGACATCGTTAGCTTCTGCGCTGCCGTCATCCCTAACTACAACACCGTTATCGCCCAAAACTATATCCCGGTCTTGGTTGCCAGATATACTATCGTTACCAGCACCACCTAAGATTGCATCTTCGCCTTCGTTACCTTTGATGTTATCGTTACCGCCCGATGCTGGTTCCGTAGTTTCGATTCTCGTTACTTGACCATCAACAAAAGCAATTTTACCATTATCGCCCAAGAGAATATCTTCGTCGGATGCTTCTTCTCTCACAGCGATCGATGCGGCATAAGCTCCGTGCATAGTATCATCACCCGCACCACCAAAGGCAATATCGTCGCCACTACTTGCTATAATCTCATCATTACCACCAAATTCTGGATCGATAGTTTCAATGGTTTTAAACTGATATTCTTCGATAATCGCGCGACCGCCGTCACCGAAAAGAACATCTTTGCCACTGAGTTCATTATTCTCAGTTTCGTCACCAATAATCAAATCCTCACCAGCGCCACCGAAAGCGATATCGTCTTCGGAACCACCATCAATAGTATCATTGCCATCAGTTGCCATATCTACTTCAGTAACTATCGTGGTATCTCCGGCATTACCACTGTCACCAAAGAGGATATCATTACCCTGCTGACCGATTACTTTGTCGTTCCCAGCGTTACCAAATATCAAATCGGCGTCCCCTTCTCCTTCGAGCAAATCATTATCATCATCGCCGTAAATGGTATCAGTACCAAAACCACCTTTAACTGTATCATCCCCAGCGTTACCATGAATGTAATCGCTGCCATTTTCTCCGTAAATCAGATCGCTATCTTCACCACCAGAAATAGTATCTCGTCCTCCTTCACGAGGCAAAGGTGCAACTCGCGTACCATCAACTTCAAATTCGGAATCGCCCCAAATCTCATCTTCCCCACTATTACCCTCAATTAAATCGGCATCAATACCACCGCCGATTAAATCTGTTCCGCCTTCACCATAAATCGTATCCTTGCCTTCTCCACCGACAATCGTATCTGCTGCCTCAGTTCCCGCTGGAGCATTAGTTCTCGTATCTATTTCATCATAGGAAGAGTCGCCCCAAATAATATCGTTGCCCTCACCCCCATCTATATAATCTATGTTGCCACCGCCACCGATGGTATCATCGCCTGCACCACCATAAATTGTATCCTGACCAGGATTACCACTATCACCGCTGAGGATATCCGCTCCCTCACCTCCATCAACAAAGTCTTCTCCACCGCCACCAGTTATATGGTCTGTACCTTTACCGCCCAGGAGGCTATCGCTGCCACCGCCACCATGAACAGTATCGTCGCCCAAACCACCGATAACAGTAATATTACTGTTATCTGAACCCCGGAAATCTACAAAATCGTTACCCGGACCAGCATCTATTTCTACTGGAATGCTAACGTTATTAAATACTAATACGTCATCACCCTCCCCGCTTTCGACTACAATATTAGTTACATCTTTATAGGTTTGGGTGTTGCCAAAGGAGGAAACAATTATATTTCCACCTTCTTGACGAATAGTAAAGTTTTCGGCTGCATCCTCAGTATTTTGATGGAGGCGATCGCCTGCAAAGTTACCCGCATTCAACCGCAACTCACCACCACCGATTTGGCTTGCCAATACTTCTGGGCGTTCCATTGTCAAGTCAAAATCTAGTAGGGGTATCGACGGTCCGATTTGTCCTTCCTTCTTAAAACTAAATAATACCTCAATAAACCACTTTAACTTAGCTTCCACCTTACCACTGACATCAAAGACTGCGGTAATAGGATTTTCCGTCAAGAAGTTACCACCGCTGTTAGCTCCCAAGTATATATTGTTTAAAATCTCCTCAATACGGACTCGGCCATCAGCATCGGGATCATTTAAGTTAAAATCAATATTAGCATAAACACCGCCAGTAACTCCAAATTTTGCAACTGCCAGATTTATCAGCGCTCCTGCATATAAACCGCCAGACAAAACTAATTCCGGAACGTCAGCACCGCTGCCATCAGGGTTGGCGCCATCACTGACATAAAAACCTCGGAGAATATCTAAAGGATATTCGTAATCAGTTTCAGCAAATTTCTGGATACCGTAAGTGTCGAAACCGAAAGCCAAATCGATGCTCGCACCAATACCTCCACCAATCCTGCCCCACAGAGGTCCAAAAATTGGGAAATCTTGAACGTATTCAAATTGGAAGTCCAGAGGCTCCATATCGTAGGTCACTAAAACCGCCGGCTGCCCTAACAATAAACCGAATACCTGGGACGGATCGTTGAGAATCGGGAAGTCAAAAGCACCATATTTGTTATTTTTTAACCCTTCTAGTAGACTTTTAGTGCCACCACTGGTCTCGTCAATAAATCCATCAATACCATCTGTTTGTTGCAGGTCAACTCCTGGGAAATCCTTAACATCCTCAATATTGCCTATCTGGTCTAGATAATTAAAACCTGAGTTACTGCTAGACCTACGGACTGTTCCCCCCGCTCCTTCTGATTGTCCTACTAATTCTAAATCACCCAGGGGAATGAGTAAATTTTCTGTATTTTCGGGGATGGCATTGATTAATTCAACAATGGCAGCGATATCTCGAATCATTCCCACTTCGGCGTAACCGAAAGCTTCGGCTAAATCTAATAAGCTAATATCTTTGCCTGCCAAATCTGAAATCACCGGAATGGGGTCGGTTATAGCGTCAATAACTGGTTCAATGGGTTTAGTTACTTTTTTAACCTCTTCGGCAACTGGACCCAAAAAGTCGGAAATAAACGAACCCAAGTCTAAGTTAACGTTGTTAAAGGCGACAGTTTCTAAAGTTGCAAAATCTTTATTATCCTCAGATAAATTGCTCGCATCAAAATTCCAGACTAAATCGAAGTCGCTGACAATACCGGGGAATACTCCCGATAATTCTGGTTTGCCAAAAAGGTCGCCATTCACTGAAGCAGTTAAATCGAGATTAACGTCGGCGCCACCGGTGAGACTGGGAGCAAATTCTAGTTTAGCCATTTCAAATAATCCGACTTCATTGGGATTATCGCTACCTTTTGGCTTCGATAAATCAATATCGAAACTAGCATTAAATTGGGTTTTGTCGCCTCCCTCTTCTTTATTATCCTCAATTTCTAATTTCAAAAATGCCAAGCTACCAGTTAGTTTGGAATCAGGAATAGCCAGATTGAGATCGACTTCTAATTCTGGATTTTCTTCCTCATCGTTGAGGATAAAGTAAAATCCTTGTTGCTCATTTAAACCGAAACCTAAATCTAATTCCCAATCCAAATCTAATTCGACGTTACCGTTCTACTAAACTTACCCAAACTTACCCATGGTAGAATTGCATGAGCTTTGGAGCTAGCTTCCTGTTTCACTGAAGACCACTGACTATTGTCTGCAACTTATCTTCTCCACAGGCTTAAAATCGCTTGGAACTCAAGCTACTTCTTCACATAGTTTTCTAGGTTGACAGCAGCATTAAAGTCTCTGTCTGCTTCAAAACCACAGCTGCTACATTTGTAAGTCCTCACACTCAATGGCATTTTCTGTTTGTACCCACAGTGAGAACATGTCTGAGAACTTGGATAAAATCTATCTGCTATCACTAGCTGGCTTCCATACCACTCGCACTTGTATGTCAGTTGACGCTTGAACTCATAAAAGCCACAGTCTGCTATCGCACTTGCTAATTTATGATCTCTTGGTCGATTGGATATGGCGAGGAGACCTCGCCATCCCTCGACCGCTTTTTGAGCATTCCACTTACATTCAAATCTTCTATCACTATGGTGCTGTGGTTTTTAGCTAGCCATGTTGTTAGTTTATGTAGTGCATCTGCTCTGATATCAGCTACTTTTTTGTGAAGTTTCCCTAATCTTTTTACGGCTTTCCTTCTGTTTTTAGAGCCTGACTCTTTTTTGTTTACACTGCGTTGGTAACGAGTTAATCGCTTTTTAGCTTGTTTGTAGGCTTTAACATTGTCAAATCTTGTTCCATCACTACAAGTTGCTAGAGCATTTATACCAACATCTACACCAATAATATCTTGTTCTTTTGTACTAGGGTTAGGCTGCTCGTCATATTTAAAACTTATATACCAATTATCGGCACGTTTTGATATAGTAACGTTTTTTAATGGTACAGAAGGTAAGATTTCATAAGTTTTTACTATTCCTATTCTGGGTAGTTTTATATAGTTTCCTTTCAGAATTTTAATGCTTCCTTCTAAATAGAAACTATCTTTTTTCCCTTTTTTCTTAAAGTTCGGAAATCCATGTTTAGGAACAGTTAAAAAGTTTTTAAATGCTCTATCTAAATCTCTTAAGGCTTGCTGGGGGGAACACTTTGATACTTCATAATACCAGGGATTTTCACTTTTAACTTCAGCCACCAAACGTTTATGCAAAGTGATAGCACTAGGGCGTTTTTTGGTGCTTTTGTATTCCGCAATACAAGTTGCCAATCCCCAGTTATAAGCATGACGAGCGACACCCGCGTGTTTAGCAAGTATGGTTTTTTGTTTATTATTAACTTTTAATTTAGTCTTGATTGATCGCATTTCAATTTATTGGCCACCTCATTTTTATAGTTAAATTTGTTAGACATAAATCTAGTATATCATAGTAAATGTCTATTTATGTTAAACTTTGTCTAATTATTTTAATACTGTTGATAGCCCCACCGTCTTTCAATAAACCAGGAATAGAAGCTAATAATTGATTGCCCAAATCTTCGCTGTAACTATCTAGTTCCTCAGCTAGTTTATTGAGACCACTAACTAAAGCATTTTTCACACCATCACCCACTACCAGATTGTGAGGCAGGAGCAACTCTTCTTCTGGGATAAACTCAATCCCTATCGCATCCCTAGGCAAGCGGCGATCGCCCACACCCAAAGAACCACTCATCAACTCCCCTTGTATAGTCGAGTCGTCAAGTCCCAAAACATGACCTAACTCGTGACTTAACACTGACAACAAGTCAATTTTGCCCTCAGCAGGACTACCTTCCTCCGCCTTTAAACCCGTAGCAGACAGGCCGAACTCTGTATCCTCCCATGGAGTTTCATCGATAAACCAACCGTAACCAGCCGCCGTGGAGTCAATAATAACCTTGTTTCTCTCAACCTGTCCCAAAATTGCTCCTGGCAAATCTGCAACCTGGAAGACCACCTCATCCCAATTTACCGGTAGCGATCGCCCTAACTCTGTTTCAGACCATTTATCTATAGCCTCTTCAGCAATTTTGCTTATATCTCCGACCTCTAGAGACCTAGGTATGGCTGGCATTCCTAGCAGGCGATCGCCCTCCAACTCTTGCCCCCTCATTAAAGAGTCTTCAGAAACGCCCAAAATATCTGTATCGCTGGATATCTCTAATTCCTCAGCCATAATTTCCACTTCCAGCCAATCTCCTGGTCCATAACCAGAAATTTCTCTGGGTAGTAAATTCTCTGAATCTCTTACTATTAGAGGAATATTGCTTCCTATATCCCCCCTTTGAGGAAGTAATGTATTTAATAGATCGGTATCTTCACCATTAATTGGCCAACCTTGACTGAGGTTATTGTTAGTAATTTCGATATCCATGATGCACCCATTTATTAGTTAATAATACTTTAGTGTTCCCTACAAAGCATTATTTTCTATCTTACTTAATAAAATCAGGACTTACACGGGAGCCACCATATCTAGTAGGGGGGCCGTTAACCCCTACATATTGTGTATGATTTAATCTTTTGCATAAGTCCTGCTAATTTTTTTGAGGTCTGGTCATTTAATGGGCGATCGCTATTTTGAGATGAGGCGATAGTTAGAACTATACGACTTACGCATGAGGTAGGAAAAACAAGGGTTTGAGATTGCTTCCCTTCGGTCGCAATGACGAAAATACGTTCCAGTTGCGTAAGTCCTGAACTATTTTTGTCTTGCTACCTTAATCTTTTTCTGTTGAATAAAAAATTATGCACACATACGAACACAAGCAATTAAAATTTTTTTTATCATAATTTTTGGTGCCAAGCAACACCTTCGCCACATTTTTTCGGGTGCTGCACACAATGAGGTAAATTTTTTGATGCCCAGCAACACATTTTTTCGGGTGCTACACAAAATGAAGTAGAGGGCGAATGCCATTCGCCCCTACCAGGTATGGTGTTTCTGCGTAATTCCCGATCAAGAAAAATGTTGATAAAGAATGGCATTCGCCCCTACCAGGTATGGTGTTTCTGCGTAATTCCCGATCGAGAAAAATGTTGATAAAGAATGTCATTAGCCCCTACCAGGTATAGTGTTTCTGCGTAATTCCCGATCGAGAAAAATGTTGATAAAGTATAGCTCTAGGGGTATTTTTCCCTTTTCCTGTCAGGACAGGAGAAGAGTGAGGAGAAAAGTCTTCTCAGATGCTCTTCCCCACAATTTTAGTCTAGACACGCCAGCCAGTACTGTAACATTAACTTAAAGTAACTTATATACCAAAACCAGAAACTTGGTTGATTGCCCCGATCATTCAGATGGGTCAACTTAATTTGATCAACCAGTTTTCTGTACTAAATCCTCACACAATTTTGATGATTGTAGTATATTATATTTCATAGTTCATAATCTTTTATAAATAAACTTTGATTCAATCGGAGACTTTAGAATTATTAGAATGGCCTCGCTTGTGCCAACATTTGGCCACTTTTACTGCTACTAAACTAGGAGCAATAGCGGCTCGTCATTTACTAATTCCGTCCACCAGGTCGGAAACAATACAGTTATTAGCTCAAACTCAGGAAGTTT
Organism: Okeania sp.; assembly: GCF_035285525.1. Classification (GTDB taxonomy): domain Bacteria; phylum Cyanobacteriota; class Cyanobacteriia; order Cyanobacteriales; family Microcoleaceae; genus Trichodesmium. The sequence continues at coordinate 20,611 of NZ_JAYKGW010000026.1, forward strand.
ATAAACTAGAAACTCTTCTCCCACAGGGTTTGTCTTTTGATGGCATTGAGGATATTGGAGATTGTCTGCAAAGAGCGGAATTAGGTGGTATACTTTCTGGACTAGAACTTTTAGCTATTGCCACAACTCTAGCAGGGGTTCGTAAGTTACGTCGGACAATTGATGGTTATGAGTCCGAATACGAATTGTCTGTTTTGCCAGAATTGGTGGCCGATCTGCGGACTTACCCAGAATTAGAACAAGAAATTCACCGTTGTATAGATGACCGGGGGGATGTTACGGATAGAGCTAGTCCTAAACTCGCAGGGATTAGGGAAAAAATGCACCATATCCGGGATCGCATTGATACTATTCTCCGAAGGATTTTACAAAACAAAGCAGGTGCTATTCAACAACCGATTATTACTCAACGGAGCGATCGCTTTGTAATTCCGGTGAAGGCTCCTCAAAAAGATGCTGTCCCTGGTATTGTCCATGATACTTCGACGACGGGTTCGACATTATACATTGAACCTAATGCAGTTGTCAACCTGAATAATCAAATGCGACAAGTGCAACGTCAAGCTGAAAGGGAAGAGGAAGTGATTCGGCAAGGTCTGACCGATCAGGTGGCCGAGGTTAAGGAAGATTTGGAGCATTTATTGGCGATCGCTACAATTATTGATTTGGCTACAGCTCGCGCTCGTTATAGTTTATGGTTAGGAGCTAGTGCGCCTCAATTTACCGATCCGGAGTCGGAACAACCGATGATTATGCGTCAGTTGCGACATCCATTGTTGGTATGGCAACAGCAGCACGAGCAAGGAAGTTCGGTAGTACCTATTGATGTGAATGTTAAACCCCCAGTGAGAGTGGTGGCTATTACGGGTCCGAATACTGGTGGTAAAACTGTTACTTTGAAATGTCTGGGTTTAGCTGCACTGATGGCAAAGGTAGGGTTGTTTATTCCGGCGAATGAACCTGTGAAGTTACCTTGGTTTGAGCAAATATTGGCTGATATTGGTGATGAGCAGTCTTTGGAGCAAAGTTTATCTACTTTTTCTGGTCATATTCGACGAATTATTAGGATTTTAGAAGCAATAGACAATTCAAAAGTCAAAATTCAAAATTCAAAAGTAATTATTAATTCAAAAGTAATAGACAATTCAAAAGTCAAAAGTCAAAAGTCAAAATTAAGAGAAATTGACGACTTTTCTGGCAAGGAAAATAATTCAGATGTTGATAATTTATCTATAGATGAAAATAATTTAAACCTCAAAAATCAAGATTTAAAATTAAGAGAAATTGATAATTTATCTATAGATAAAAATAATTTAGATGTTGACGATTTATCTGTAGATGAAAATCAAGACAATTCTCGTTTATCACCAACTCTTGTCTTATTAGATGAAGTTGGTGCAGGTACTGACCCGACTGAAGGTAGTGCTTTGGCAATTTCTCTGCTGCAATATTTAGCAGATAACGCATTATTAACGGTGGCGACTACTCACTTTGGAGAACTGAAAGCTCTCAAATATAATGATGAAAGGTTTGAAAATGCTTCCGTGGAATTTGATACTAATTCTTTGCAACCAACTTATCGTTTACTTTGGGGTATTCCTGGACGTTCAAATGCTATGACTATTGCTAGTAGATTAGGTTTAAAACAAGATATTATTGATAGGGCGCAAAATTATGTTGGGGGAGATTCGGAAGATGTGAATCAAGTCATTGCTGGTTTGGAAGAGCAAAGACAACAACAAGAAACTAAGGCAAAAGAAGCATCTCAATTATTACAAGAAACTGAGTATTTGCATCGGGAAGTTGCTCGCAAAGCAGAAGCTCTGAAGGAACGGGAACGGGAATTAAAATTGGCGCAGGAGGTGGCGGTACAGGAAAAAATTGCGGAAGCGAAAGCGGAGATAGCGACGGTTATTAGAAATTTGCAACAGGGTCCTTTGATTGGGAGAAATGCTCAGAAGGCAACTGATGCTATTAATGAAATTTCTGAGAAATATTTGCCTTCTCGGACTCCGACACCCAAGAAACCTGGTTTTATGCCCAAAGTAGGCGATCGCATTAAAATTCCGAAAATTGGGCAAACGGCAGAAGTGTTGACTGCTGCTAATGAAAATGATGAGTTGACTGTTAAATTTGGGGTGATGAAAATGACGGTCAATTTAGCAGAAGTCGAGTCTCTGGATGGTGAGAAGGTAGAGTCTTTGAAGAAGAGCAAAAATGTGGAGTCTCAAAAAAGAAGTAAGAAAACAGAGGGTAAGTCTAAGGAAAGTCAACCAGAAATTACTTCTAGTGGTTTAGCTGTGCGTACTTCTCAAAATACTATTGATATTCGTGGAAGTCGAGTAGCGGATGCTCAAATTGAAGTTGATCGGGCGTTGTCGAGAGCGATCGAATATGGTTTGTTGTGGATTATTCATGGTAAGGGTACAGGTAAGTTGAGGCAAGGTATCCATGAATTTTTGCAGGATCATCCTTTGGTGGAACGTTTTGAGTTAGCTGGAAAAAGTGATGGAGGTAGTGGGGTGACTATTGCTCATTTGAAGTAACGGAGTTGGGGTGATTGAGTGGTTGGGTGATGGGGTCGTTGGGAGATGGCAAAATTTGGTAGGGTGCCTTAATGAAATGTAACGCACCCCTTATACCAGATATTTCAGTGCGTTACGCTTTCCTGCGCAAACGCGCTTCACACCCTACTCAACTAATTCAAAATGATCAAGTTTGTAGTGGACTGTTTCATCTAAAATGGTACATTAGGGAGTAGGGGAGTCGGGGAGAAACATTTTTGTAACCTACAGCTATTGCACCATTTAAGGTAAAACAATGCACTACAAGATTGAAAGCACTTTTTTGATTAAAAAAGGTGGGGGAAAACCCAGCTCAAAACTAACAAGAATTAACTAAGCACCAACAGCTTCTTTAGCAGCATACATAACTTCTAAAGAAATCTCGGCAATACCACGTTCTCTGGCAAACTTTTCTGTATTTCGCTTCACTTTCCCCCGGACAAAACCAGGAACTTTATTCAATTCTGCTTTTGCTTCTTTCGTCCAGTTCAAATCAGAATCAGCAGAAATACCCTTCGTAATAACCTCTTTAGTATCATGTCCGCCAAATATTTCTAATAGATGATCTTCCATTCCCAAAGTAAAAGAATTATAAACCAAATCGGCAATTTGATTAGTACCTTCATAACCCATAAAAGGTTTATAACCAAGAGGAAAATTTTGAATATGAATAGGTGCAGCAATAACACCACAAGGAATATTCAACCGCTTACCCACATGACGCTCCATTTGCGTACCAAAAATTGCGGAAGGTTCCACACGAGCGATCGCATCCCCAATTTCTCCATTATCCTCAGTAATTAAAACTTCATCACAATATTCGCTCACCTGTTCCCGGAACCAGTCTGCATCATACTTACAATAAGTACCCGCCCAAACAACATGAATACCCATTTCCCGTGCCAAAATTTTCGTCATGGCAGCAGCATGAGTATTATCACCAAATACCACCGCTTTTTTGCCAGTCAAATTTTGACAGTCAATGGAACGAGAAAACCAAGCTGCTTGAGAAACGTGCAAAGTTTGATTATCAATAAATTCTTCATAGTCAACATTTGCACCTTGAGCATTGATCGCCTGTTGAATTTTCCGAATACAGCGAGCAGTTTCCACCACACCCATAGGAGCAATATCAATATAAGGTGTACCAAACTCAGATTCTAAATATTTAGCTGCCATTATCCCTAGTTCGCGATATGGTACGAGGTTAAACCAAGCGCGAGGCAAATTTTTTAAATTGTGAACGGACGCACCTTCGGGAATGACTTCATTAACTTCGATACCTAAATCTGCCATCAAGCGTTTTAACTCGGTGCAGTCATGTTGGTTGTGAAAACCAAGAGTGGAAATACCGATGATATTTACAGAAGGTTTCTCAGTTTTTCCCTCTGGGAGTTCCCCTTTCTTTTTGGCTTTCTGAATATAATATTTGATAATTTGCTCCAAAGTGCGGTCTGCTGCTTGGAGTTCATTGACGCGATAATGGTTAACATCTGCCAACATGACGTCACCTTTACTGTCTATTTGAGCGCGTTCAACAAAATTTTCTAAGTCTTCTTGCAAAATGCTAGAGGTGCAGGTGGGAGTGAGAACGATTAAATCTGGAGTTTCTTCCTTGTCTTTGCGGACAATGTTATCTACTACTTTTTCCTGGGAACCCCGCGCTAATACATTACGATCAACAATACTAGCGGTGACTGGTGTGTAGTTGCGTTCTCTTTCTAACATGGAACGCATAACGTTGAAGTAGTCGTCACCAAGGGGAGCGTGCATAATAGCGTGAACGTTTTTGAAGGAACTGGCAACCCGCAATGTGCCAATGTGAGCAGGACCTGCATACATCCAGTAGGCTAATTTCATTTAATTTCTCCGTTTTGTGGTTAACAATTATGGATTTGTTTGTTAGTTTAATTGTCTCAGATTTTGATGTCTTTTGTGTGTCAAGTTTAGTTACAGCAAAAATGTCAGGGCAAATGGCTATTCGTCCCTACTTCCGAACCCAGAAACCCGGTTTCTACAAGAAACCGGGTTTCTTTGCCTAAGTCCTGAGTAAAATGTAAGGTAAAATTTCTATTTTTCCCTACTTATGCTATAGTTTGTCAGTAAAATAATAAGATTTTGTTTTATTTAAGTATTCTTAATTTTTAGGTTAATTTCTGTTAATTTTGGATAGAAAATATTGACAATTATTTAATTTAGATATAACAAAAAAGCGATAACTTCAGAACTTACGAAAGGAAACCCAGAAACCAGGTTTATATGAGAAACCGAGTTTCTTTGCCTAACTTTTCCAAGCAACCAAGAAACCGCATTTATTGCCATGATTGTGAGGCGTTGATAACTGGATAACTGGGTTGTAGTCCGGGCATATTGCCAGGGAGCGTTTCAGTTAAAAATCTTCCATCTTTTTTGCTTCTTCTAACCAACTATCAAATAATTCTTGATTATTTTTCACCCACTCTTGACTATGGCGACGGATATCCTCTGGAGAGTCTTCACCATCTTTAATATATAGACTTTCAACATTCATATCTTCTGCTGGAATTTGAACAAGTTCAAACCAACGTTTAGCAACTGGGTTAGCTTCTAAAAATTTTTTATTGGCAAAAATTTGTAGTTTATCAACAGCAAATCCCAGATTTTTACCTGCTAGAGTGGTGTCTTTTTCTGTGATATTTTTTATAGACTCTGGCAGAGAAGTAAAAGGAACTTCTAGCCAAATTATATCTTGATCTGGTTTTAAAACTGTAGATATCCAGTGAGGATTATAAGCATAATAAAGAACACTTTTCCCTTGCTGATAGCGACTAATAACATCTGCCAGTAAAATAATATATTGTCCTCTATTGTGTTCAACTGTATTTTCTAATCCATAAGCTTTAATTTGATGATCGATTATTCGTTCACAAAACCAACCAGGATTGCAGCCAACTAAGTTAGCTTTACCATCACCATCTGAATCAAATAGTTGAGCAATTTTTGGGTCTTTAAGTTGTCCGATATTAGTAATTTTATATTTATCAGCAGTTTTTTTATCAATTTGATAGCCTTGTACCACTTTAGGAACTAGATTTCCAAGTCGCTTTAACTTTTTTTCACCCCCAGCATTATTAAAGTATTCTTGGTGTGCTTTTTCACCGCCAATGGTACTATAATCTAGGTCTCCATTTGCTACAGATAAATAAATAGCAGGATAGTCAATTTCTATGGGTTTTTCAATTTGATAACCAAGTTTTTCTAGACCAATATTCACAATTTCTGTTTGGAAATGTTCTTCAACCCAATTACTATGGGCTGCACGAATTTTAGTTTTTTTAACAGGTGAATTTGATTGGCAAGCAATTAAACCTATTAATACAATTATTAGAATTGTTCCTCGAGCTAGTTGGTGTAATTTTTGGATTAATAAAGTTATCATAAACCTATAATAATGATAATTTAGCTGAGTGGATATCAATTTTTAAGAAACCCCAAAATTTATGGCTTTTAGGAAGCATAAAATAGAGAATAAGGTATTTTTTGCAAATATGAGATATACCCATTTACCTAAAATATATCTTCAAATACTTAATCATCTAAAAACTTTATAAAAGTTTAAGCATTATATATTTTGAACGGCAAAAATAATTTCATTAATTGCTAGTAGAAGTTAAAGAAATACAGTATTTATTCATTAAAAATCTAGGAACTGACTCCTGACTGCTAACAGCTAAATGCCTAAAAAATTTTAGGTTTTAAGAAGTAGAGAACGGAGAATAGGGAATAAAAAAGAAGAAAAACAACGTAAACATTTCCTACGGAATGCTCCGCCAACAGCAGTCAGCATTTACCGGTCAGCTATTTTTTTTAGTTTGAGATAAAAGCTTGGCTTTGTTGAGGTAAATTGAATCTTACAATCAAAGCAGATTTTAAAGCTTGTATTCATTTAAAGCCATTTTCAGGTTTATAGCAACCGCCAAGACAGTTAGGACATAGACTGATGATGAATCAAAGACCACGGAAACACTTTTTCAACTGTTCCCTGTTCCCTCTTCCCTGCTATAGATAGAATTTGCTGACTGCTAATAGCTAAAAGCTGAATGCTTACAAAACAACTGTACCTCATAACGCACGGAAACTGCTATATAACCAAACTTTCCTTTTCACAAAAAAACCATAATGTTTGCTGTTAATACTAAAATTTATAAGGCATCGAGCTACAGACTGATGTAATTTCTTTCCTCCTTCCTTATTCCTTCTTTCTTCTTCCTTATTCCTTCCCTAAAAAATACTACCTAATAATGCCTGCTTAAATTCTTTAGCAGTTTTAAAATAAATTTCTGGCTCATCAATTAATGCTAAATCAATAACTTCTGCCAATGATTTAGGAATAGCAATATTTCTCTTTCTAATGGGCACAGGTTTAGTTTGCAATATAGTTAAAATTGGATCTTTACCAACAAAATCACGGGGATATGCACCAGTTAACATATTGTATAAAGTTGCTGCCATTGCCCAAACATCTACTTCCGGTTTTACATCTTTAAAATTAATTATTTGCTGCCTAGGTATAAATGGAAAATTTTCTCCTTTGTTTCCCCCAATTATTTGATTGCTGAAGCCGGCAAAATCAAAAGCTTTTGTTAATCCATAATCTGCTATTTTTACCACTGTTGAACTATTTATATTACTCAGAAAAATATTAGCTGGTCTAATATTCAAGTGAACTAAACCTTTCCCTTTGTCAAAACTACCATCTGCTTTGTTAAAATAAGGAATTTCTGCATTGTGAGCATAATCTAAGCCATCTAAAGCTTGGATAATAATTGGCACTGCCATATTAATAGATAATTGATAACCACAACGTTCCAATAAACTCCAAATACTACCACCATTGCAATATTCTAAAGTTAAAATAAATTGGCGATCGCTATAACTATAATCTTCCAATCTGACAACATTTTTATGATTTAAAGCTTTAGTATTTTCTAATTCTCTCAAAAATTGATCTATAGCTTGAGGATGAGTATTAGTTTCTGGCAAAATTATTTTGATAGCTATTAATTTTTGAGTACAATTATTTCTAGCTAAATAAACTTCTCCATTTCTGCCTTTACCTAATAACTTAATTGTTCTATAGCCAGGAATTTTAATGAAATTATCACTTTTTGATTTGGCTGTTTTAACCAATGATTTAACAGTTTCTGCCTGAGATTTTTTAGGGGTAGAAACTATCTCTCTTTGAGTTTCAATACTTAGCTCAAAAACAATTGTACCCAATTGAATTTTGTCTCCCGATTTTAAATTATATTCAGGGAACTGAATTTTTGGGTCAGCTTCAGGAGTATGATTGGGTTGACGTTGCCCAATTTTTTTACCATTAATATAAGTGCCATTTTTACTACCAAAATCACGAATACGAATATCTGGAAGATTAACATAAAGTATGCAATGATAGCGAGAAATAGTACGATGCTCTTCATCACTTGGTAGTCTTAGATTACAATCTTTATGACGACCAATAATGCAAATAGTTCGTTCTTTAAATATAAATTCTTTACCGATCAGAGTTCCTTCAATAATAGTCAGTTTGACTTGAGCAGACATAAGATAATTATAACTTTAGATATTTTATGAATTGCTTATTTTTTATTATCTTATAAATTATCTTCTAGGCAGTGCAAATTTATCGGAATAACTATTGCTATCAAAGGCTTTCAGCTATCTAAAAATTAGAAACTTTATATTTATAGCTTTAGGTGCTGTAAGTCTTTTTCAGTAATACTTTCAGTCAGATAAGCAAATTATTCTTGAGGAGAACTTTGTACTCTCTAGAGAATTAGATTAAGGTGAGATTTGTTAATTTGATAATCTGTTTATTTACTCGATGGACGATTTATGCTAATATTATTTGCTAAATAACTTTATGATAACAAGTTTTTGTCCAAAATTTGTTAATATAAAACTCTTGAGTGTCCACTTTTGTGTAGGAATAAATCAATGTCCCCACAACTTATAAAAATTCTCAATGATAGTTATCAAACTGTTAAAAATGATGGGGAAGATGTAATTGCTGGATTAACTAAAAATCCCAAGATTTTACCTCCAAAATATTTTTATGACGATTATGGTTCTGAATTATTTGAAAAAATTTGCGATTTACCTGAATATTATCCGACTCGTACAGAAACTTCTATCTTAGAGCAATATGCTGATGAAATTGCTGAACTAACTAATAGTCAAGAATTAGTAGAATTAGGTAGTGGAAGTTCGACTAAAACTCGTTTATTATTAAATGGTTATCAAAGAATAGGTAATTCTTTTGCTTATGTACCAACTGATGTGAGTGGAGGAATACTTAAAAATACCATATTAGAGTTACAAAAAAAATATCCAGATTTCTTGATTCAGGGATTACTGGGAACTTATCAACAAACTTTAGATTACCTAGAATCGAATCCTCAAGAATCAAGAACGGTTTGTTTTTTAGGAAGTTCTGCTGGGAATTTTTCTCCACCAGAATTTGACCATTTCTTGACTCAAATTACTAGAAGTTTACAACCAGGAAATTATTTTTTATTAGGGATTGATTTACACAAATCTAAAGAAGTTTTAGAACCTGCTTATAATGATGCTCAAGGAATTACGGCGGCTTTTAATGTGAATATTTTATCTCATTTGAATTGGCGTTTTCAAGGAAATTTTGATATAAATTTATTCAGTCATAAAGCAATTTATAATGAGGCTGAAACTCAAATTGAAATGTAT
>NZ_JAYKGW010000027.1:0-21688 GCF_035285525.1 Okeania sp.
AATTACGGCGGCTTTTAATGTGAATATTTTATCTCATTTGAATTGGCGTTTTCAAGGAAATTTTGATATAAATTTATTCAGTCATAAAGCAATTTATAATGAGGCTGAAACTCAAATTGAAATGTATCTTTATTGCCAAGAAAATATTACCTTTTCTTTGAAAAATCTAGATTTAAAAGTTAGTTTTCAGGCAGGGGAAAGTATCCTAACTGAAATTTCTCGTAAATTCGATTTAGAAGTTTTGCCAGGAGAACTTGAAGCGAAAGGATTAAAAGTTAAGAAAGTTTTGACAGACCCGAAAAAGTGGTTTGGATTAATTCTTTGTCAAGTTTAAATTGAAGAAAGAAGAAAGAAGGAAGAAGGAAGAAGGAAGAAGGAGGAAGAAAAAAATATGGTAAACATATTTTCTATAGAATTATGCCCAGAAAGGGTTCATCTTTCAGCAATTAGCTTCATATTTTAGGAAGTTATAATCCAGTTGAGAAAAACTGAAATCTTATTTTCAACTATGACTAGCATCTGTTTGCTGAATAAGTCTTTTTTTGAGGTAGGAAGTAAAGACCTTGCATACAACGTTCCTACAGCTTTATCATTATTCACAACAAAAACTCAATCCTAGATTTTAAATATATTACAAAAGTAAGCAATTAAAATTATTCACTCATTTCTAACACTATGAATCAGATCAAATCTACTAATCCACCAAAAATTGATGGTTCTAAAACTAACAGTAACATCCGCCAATATATTCGAGAATATTTTCAGAATAGTTGGGAAATTGAAGACATTTTAATGAATAGTTTAATAGCAGAAGAAACATTTTATTTAAACCCCGACTCTTTAAGAAATCCACTAATTTTTTATCTCGGACATTCGGCGGTTTTTTACATTAATAAATTAATCAGAGTAGAATTATTAGAAAAACGCCTTAATCCTAACTACGAAATATTATTTGAAATGGGGGTAGACCCAGAAAAACCAGAAGACTTAAATCAGGCGATCGCTAACATTAATTGGCCGAAACTAGAAGATATTTGGCAATATCGAGAAAAAGTTTATCAAGTCATTTTAGACCTAATTGAAAAAACTCCTCTTAATCTTCCTATTCACCAAAATCATCCTCTTTGGGCGTTAATGATGAGTATTGAACATCAACGGATTCATATTGAAACTTCATCAATGTTGTTTCGGCAACTATCTGTAGAAAAATTAAAACATCCTCATAATTGGGAATATGCTCCTACTAATAATCAGATAATTAATAATGAAATGATAGAAGTTTCTGGAGGAGTTGTCAAACTAGGAAAACCAGAAAATTATCCGACATTTGGTTGGGATATAGAATATGGCGATCGCCAAGTTGAAGTAGCTCCTTTTATGGCTAGTAAGTATTTAATTACTAATGCAGAATTTCTGGAATTTGTTAAAGTTGGTGGTTACGAAAATCCAGATTATTGGAGTCAAGAAAGTTGGCTTTGGAAAACTGGAAATAATATTAAATATCCCAAATTTTGGATAGTTGAAAATGGTAATTATAAATATCGAGCTATGTTTGATGAAATAGAATTACCTTTAGATTGGCCTGTAGAAGTTAATCATTATGAAGCAATGGCTTATTGTTCTTGGCAAGGAGAAAATACTCGGTTAATGACTGAAGCTGAATATAATTTAGCAACTTATAGAAATGGTAAAGAAGTAGAAACAGATAATTATAATCTGAATTTTAAATTTGGTTCTCCTTCTCCTGTTGGTTACTTAGAAACTGCCAAAAATGAATCAGGATTATATGATTTGCGGGGTAATGTTTGGGAATGGTTAACTGATAAATTAAATCCTCTTTCTGGATTTAAAACTCATCAACTTTATGAAGATTATTCAGCTCCATTTTTTGATAATAGACATAATATGATGTTAGGAGGATGTTGGATAACTAACGGTACAGAAGCTTTGAAATATTATCGAAATTGGTTCCGTCCTAACTTTTATCAACACGCTGGTTTTAGAATAGTTCAGGGATAATGGATAATGGATAATGGATAATTAATAATTATTAGGTTGGTAAATTTTGTAATAAATTGAAGATTTTTTGCCTCCCCAAAATTTGCTGGTTACTCAAACTTTAAATTTTTCATAATTGTCAATTATCAATTATCACAATTAATTATCGAATGGAGAATTAAAATGGCTGGAAATTTTTCAAATGTATCTGAGAAAGAATCATTTATACCGGATATAAATTCGGGAAACGATGATATTAACACAACCTAGGAAAAGAGTAATGAAGAATGGTGGGACTGGTATGTTTCCTGAGCTGAAAATATTTGTGGCTGAAAATTTAGTATAAGTTAAAAAAAAAGCTGGCTTCATTAATTTTTATTGTGCTTGAGCTGACTGCTGACTGCTAATAGCTAAATACTTACGTTTAAATTAATAACTTTAAGATGCTGTTGTTTGTGCAGAATATCGCAGAAAATACTTACTTTAATAAACATAGTAAAACCATGAGATTTATTAGCCACAAAACAGACTTTGCTTTCAAAAAAAATATTTGGCTCCACTGAGAGTAAAGATATTTTAATTAGTTTTTTGAATGCTTTAATTCTGGTAAATCAACAATTCAAGATTTAGAAATAATCGACCCCTATACTCCAGGAGATACCATTAGTTTAAAAGATACTTATCTAGATGTAAGAGCTATTTTAAATGATGTCTCCAATGTAATAATTGAAATTCAGGTTTTAAACGTTCCCGCATTTGAAAAGCGAGTAGTTTATAATCTATGTAAAACTTATGGGAATCAATTAGACACTGGAGAGGGATATCGAAGATTAAAACCAGTAATTGCTTTAACGATTACAGATTTTAAAATGTTTGAGGACACAGAACGATATATTAATCATTTTGTGTTTAAAGAGAAAGAGAAATCATTTAATTATGTACATGAAGAAGTAGCAATGATATTTGTTGAATTACCAAAATTTCCGAAAAAATTAGAAGAGTTAGAAACTATCACACATAAATGGATTTATTTTGTAAAATCAGCTTCAAGTTTAGAAGTAATTCCCACAAATTTAGCAGAAATAAAAGAGATAGAAAAAGCTTTAAATATTGCTAATCTGGCAAATCTATCAAGAAAAGAATTAGAGGAAGTACACAAGCGGGAAGTATTTTTAGAAGACCGTGCAGGTCAAATTATTCTAGCTCTACAGGAGGGAAAAGAAGAAGGACTACAGCAAGGAATAGAGCAAGGGTTAGAAGCGGGTAAGTTGTCAATGCAAAGACTAATATTAGGTTAACTGGAGAGAAAATTTTCAGCAGAAATTCCTGCCATAATTAAAGATAATATTCAACAGTTATCCCTGGAAAAGTTAGAAAATTTAGGAAGAATAATTGATAATTTTAGTAGTTGAGAATATTTGTCTAACTGCTGCCATAAATCAGAAAAGTAGTAAGTTTTCAACAATTAATAATTACCTCTTATTTTTGATAATAATAAGATTAAGCTAAAGGAAATTTTTTCTCCATAAATGGAGAGGTTTTATACCTTATTTTTTTTGGTAAATTAGTGTTAAAATATTATAGTAAAAGGTTATGCATAAATTATGACTCAGAAAAAATTTTACCTATTAACTGACCCAAGTATTATTTGTTCTTATCTGGTATCTAAGTGGATTAAAGCTTTTGAAAAAATGCCAGAATTTCAAGGAATATTAGTAAAAGAGGAAGTTCCATCAGACAGAGTAATTAGAGAGAGGAAAACTTTTCATCAAAAATACTTTGGTCAAAAACACTTGACTGATAAAATGTACGAATTATTAATTGATTTGTATCCTGATATAGATAGAACTGAAAGAGCAATGATCGAGCGATACGGAGTATCTCAGTATTCTACTACCGAGCATTCTCAAACAATTTTCTTGGGAATAATTTGAATGGAAAATATGCTAAGAATTGGTTAATGGAAGTTGCTGAAAATTCCTCAGTATTCATTTTTGTTTGTGCTACTAAAATACTTAAATCTTGGTGGTTAGAAATAACTAAAAATCAAGTGTTTAATAGTCATACAGCTGTTCTACCTTATGCTCGTGGAATGTATGCGATTGAGAATATGGCAATTAATAAAAATATTAACCAGTTTAGACAAGCAGCAGGGGTAACTATACATTATGTTGATGAAGGGGTAGATACAGGTTCAATAATTAGAACAGAAAGAATAGTTGATCCGTTTCGCTTTAATTCCATTTGGGATTTAAAAGGATATTTATACCTTACCGAATTTGAGTTATACGTGAAAACTGCCCAAGATATTCTCAGCAACAATGAAACTATTCCTGCTGGAGTTTCACCGGATCCTAAATTGCTAGGTCCTAATTTTAGGATAAAAGACTTTACTCCAGAGAAACAAAAACAAGCAGAAGATGGTTATTTATGGATGAAAAATTCCTGGCGATAATTTTATCTTATTTTAAGGTAAACTAAGTAAATATTCATTTAATTTTAATTTTTTTTAGATGGGAAATAAACAATGATTAAAGTTCAAAAAATACAAAACAAAGGGCGGGGTATTTTTGCGGTACAGGATATTCCGAAAGGAACATTACTTGAAGTTGCTCCCACGGTAATTTTGCCACCTGAACAATTACAAACTCTGAATCAGACGAAAGTCTTAGATTATTATTTTGTACAACCATCAGAATATGCTACAGCTAAGAAAATAAAAGGATATTTGGTTTTAGGTTTAGCTTCTCTTTGTAATCATGGGGAAGACCCTAATTCTTATGTTGAATGGATTGAAGATGAAGTATGTGTATGGTCACATTTAATCACCAAAAAAGATATTAAAAATGGTGAGGAAGTTACCCTTTTCTACACCAATATTAATGAATATCCTGATGGTGGAACTTTTGTTTAATAGATAGTAAGCATTCAGCTATGAGTTCATAGCTGAATACTTACCTTTGTTCAACCAAGATTAAGAAGCTTAACAAGATTAATTACTCCCAAATTTTTCTAACCATTAATCTAACTTTACCAAATAGATAAATTAACATGAACAATTCTCAAATTACATCATTAAAAGAATTTCAAACAACAGGATACTTTTTGCAAGAAAATTTTATTTCTCAGACAGAATGCGATTCTTTATTACAACTAATTGCTGATTATCGCCAGACAAATTCTGTTCCTAAAATCTATCGCAATGTTAAACCCATACCCTTAAGTTATTTTGTCATAGATGGAAAAAGAATTCAGTCTCAAATTCCAGAAGTTCAAAAATTATATGAAACTGTGAATCAAGTTATTAATAACTTCACAAATAAACAACTTTTTCCTTTACAAGATATTCAGGTAGGGTGCAATATTAATATTACTGAAAAAGGAGGTACATATCGCTGGCATTATGACCGAAATGCTATTACAGCTCTTTTATATTTAAACAAAGTTGATGGAGGAGAAATTCAGCTTTACCCCAATTATAGAATTACTTTACCTGAAGCTAAATTTTCTAGATTTCAGAGTGTGATAGATCGGGTACAACAATTGAGTTTTTTTCGTCAAATCTTTGGCAAACAAATTATGATTAAACCTCAACCAGGTCTACTATTAGTTATGGCTGGGGATAAATGTCTACATAGTGTTCGTCCAGTTACAGAAGAAAAGGAGCGAATTAATATTGTTATGGCTTACGATTTACCTAATGCTAATTTTGTAGTTAAAAACCAACTTAATACTTATTTATATAGTTCAGAAAAGTTTGACAGTAAAGATCCAAATTACTCTTAAATCTGGTATAGACTTATGGCGAGCAAGATGCCCGCACTACAATAATTTTACCATTAAAATCTTGTCAGCATTCAGCCGTCAGCTATTAGCTAACAGTTATTCGTTTTATTCCATGACAAAAGCTTTATTAATTGAGCTAGAAAAATATAGCTACAAAAGTCAAATCGAAAGTCTATATTAATTTAAACTTCATCCTTAAGCCCAGAATCTTATTGCTAATAGCTGAATGCTTTATATATCCAAAATATGCTTTAATAACTGATAAATGATAACTGAAATGAAGCCAAATCCAATTCCACCAAAACCCGGTCAAGAATCTGTATGGGATTATCCCCGTCCACCTCGTTTAGAAGATACAAATAAATCTATTCGAGTCATTTTTAATAATGTAGTTTTGGCTGAAACAAATAATGCCAAAAGATTATTAGAAACTAGCCATCCTCCTGGTTATTATATTCCTCCTAAAGATGTTAAAATAGAGTATTTAATTCCTAATCCCAGGAAAACTTTTTGTGAGTGGAAAGGTTATGCTTCCTATTGCGATGTTTCAGTAGGAGATAAATATGTAAATCATCCAGTCTGGCAATATTTAGACCCAACTCCTTATTTTTTACCTATACAAGGATATTATAGTTTTTATGCTAATTTAATGGATGCTTGTTATGTCAATGATGAGTTAGTAAAACCTCAAGCTGGTAATCTTTATGGAGGATGGATTACTTCTGATATTGTCGGACCTTTTAAAGGAGAACCAGGTACAAGAGGTTGGTAAATAATGAATAATTGATAATTTATAATTAATATTCAGTGGAAACTACCGACTAATTACGACAAATTTATAAATCAAATTCTTAAGCAATATATTCTCAAAGCAGAACTGAAGCAATTTATTCTCGATAATCTCTTCTCTGACTTGAAAATACTGATGAATAATTTATTACAAAAATAAGCCATCGCTAGCTTTATGCAAATTGATAAAAAAATGAACAATAATATTAATTTAATAACTGATAATTCTGAACTTTCAAAATCTTACTATCAACCAGAAAAATTAGAGCTGGATTCATGGTTTCAGGTAGCTCAGATAGATTACGAAAAATTAATTGAGCAATATTCATTTAATAATCTATTTAAAGGATTTGCTAAAAATCAACTCAAACTTCTAGATATAGGATGTGGCAGTGCTAAATTTCCTAGTTTGCTAGACAAAAAACTTGATGGCAATATTCATTTATCAGCAGATTTGCTTGATATTTCAGAATACTCTCTACAGTTGGCAAAAAAACGGTTTGATAGTTGTCAGTATTTTAGTACAAATTCAACCTACTTATCTGCTACTGAAAATCTTCAACAATTAGTTAAAAAAAACTAACTGCTACGATATTATATGGGCGATACATTCTCTTTATACTGTTGATAAAAATAGAATGGCAGATGTCTATCTTTATTGTTTAGATTTATTAGATGATAATGGTAAGTTTTTAATTTACCAACCTGCTCAAACATCTTCTTACCACAACTTATATGATTTTTTATTTTAGCAATTATCCAGAAGGAAAAAAATCTACATATTTTCTCAAATCTGATGAACACAAACAAATTTTGGATAGATTAGGAATAAATTATGATAATATTAGATTGAGTTTTTTTCACAGCATCAGTTTGGAAAGTATAAATGTACTTGAAATATATTTAAAATAATGTGTTTTTGATTACACATTAGATGTCTTAAATTTTTTTCAGCCTATATTACAAAAGTGTTTTGATAGAAAAAACAATCAATACAAGTTTGAGCAGATAGTTGATTTGATTATTATTGAAAAAGCCAGTAATATTTAGCAATATAAGGAAGATAACAAACAATGATAGAAATTCACAAAAAGCTGCGATCGCTAATTTTTTCTCAGACCCAAAACTCAAACTCGTCAAGCTTAATGAGCAAGAATATATGGAGGGGTTAATTGCTTATCGCAGTCAAAATAATGAACAAGAAATGATGCTGGAAGCTACATTTCAGACTATAGAAAAATATAAGTCTTCACAAGAAAGCTACAGAATTTTGAGTATAGGTTGTGGCTGTGGAATTTTTGAGCAAGCTTTTTTAACAAAGCTCCTTGATTTGAACAAATATATTCATTTTGTTGGAGTAGACCCAAACAAAGTAGAGTGTATAAAAATACAAGAATGGTGTCATAAACTTAGTACATATAAACCAGATAAATTTAGGTTTGAAATTCATCCTGTTACCTTAGAAAAATTTCAAGCACTTCAAACTTTTGACATTATTTTATTAATCCATTCATTTTACTATTTTTCAGAAATTACATCTTCTGTTGAGAAAGTTTATAAACTTATGGAAGAAGAAGGAATTGCAATTGCCACAATAAATTTAAAAAGACCAATAAGTGAACCTTACTATTATGTAAATCAGCGATTTTATCAAAGACAGAGGTTTTATAGTGAAGATTTATATCGAGTTCTTTCTGAACAAAATATTTTTTTTCATCAAGAAACTATAGAATCTCCAATAAATATTACAAATTGTTTTGAAAAAGATTCTCTATTGGGTAAATATTTACTGGATTTTCTAGTTGATGCTAATACGACATATTTTTCTCCTTCCCAATTACAATTATTGCTGGATTATTTTAGAACTAATTCCCAAAGGTTGAAAGGGGGAGAAATTATGATTCAAAATTCTATAGGCTTTTATTATTTTCAGAAAAGTAAAGAACAAGAAATAAAAAAAGGGAGCCAAGAAAACTTAAAATAACTATAGAAGCCTAAATTATTGTTATTGAGCAATATTTTGTAAGTAATTTTCAAGGTAAATGGAGCAAATTTATGTTTGTAACAGGAATCAAAAAAGGTAAAATTATTGAGTTATTGGAGGAGGTAGATTTTCTCGATAATCAAGAGGTTTTAGTAGAAATTAAAAAGGTAGGTAATTTTTGGTCAGCTTTACAAGATTTGAGGGCAAGGGTAGATTTAGAAATTATTGATGATGATTCTTTTGAGAATTTACGAGATAAGTCACCAGGGAGAATGGTTGATTTATGACACTAAAATATTTATTAGATACGAATATTTTATCTGAGATGAAACGCCCTTAACCTAATCAAAAAGTAATGGAAAAACTAAGGTTATGTAAACTGGAAATAGCAACTGCTACTGTGGTTGTACATGAATTATTGTACGGATGTTTTAGAATTGCTAAATCTAAAAAACGTCAAGATTTGGAAGATTATATAAATAATGTGATTTTAGCACAGTTACCTTTATTTAATTATGATTTAAAATCCGCACAATATCATGGACAGGAAAGAGCAAGGTTATCTAAATTCAGCTATTAGTTTTTAGCACCTCTAGCTGTTGGCGCACCATTCCGCAGGAAAGCATTAGGATTGAACTACGAAATGTTCTTTTTTTTATCCCCTTAAAATCAGTTATCAGTTAGTGGAAGGAGAGGAAAATAGGATTGATTCAAAAAATTAATAATTTACAAAAGATTATCAATTATTCTTCCCTGTTCCCTGTTCCCTTTTTTCTGGAGATGTCTAGTAATTAATCTATTAATCTATGAATCAAACTATGCCAAATTAAACCAATAATAATTAACCCTAAACCTACTAACCAAATTTCCTGCTCTACCCAAAAAGCTAAAAATAAACAAGCAGCTAAACCTACCCAACCTAACCATTGAGGATAAAGTCTTTCTGCTGGTGAAAGTTGGAGAGCAGCAAAATTAGTAATAGCATAATAAATCAAAACATTACAAGCACTAAAAGACCAAGTAGTTTTCACATCCCCTATTAAAACTAAAAAAGCGATCGCTACTCCCACAACTATCACCGCAACATAAGGTGTAGTTTCTCCACTATTTAATCTAGCAAAAATTTTAGGTACATCTCGTCGTCGTCCCATTGCTAACAAAACTCGCGATAAACCCAAAATCAGATTTAGCAATACTCCCAACATTGCCGTAATCGCACCAACCGCAATTAATTTAGGAATTATAGGAACACCCAATCCAACTTGAGCAATAACTTCTAAAGGTGCAGCTAAACTAACATCTGCTTGAGATAATTTATCTATCACTTCTTTACCAACTACCACCGTAACTACAGAAATAGAAATATATAACAAACAAGTGACAAATATCGTGAGAGCGATCGCTCTGGGAATAGTACGTCGGGGTTCCTTAACTTCCTCACCCAAAGTCGCAATCCGACCATAACCAGTGTAAGCAACAAACATTAAAGCAGCAGCTTGCAATAAAGATGGAATAGGTTCCTCGGCGCTCAAAAAAAGTGTGATATTTTCTCCCCCAGACAAAACTACTTGAGGTACTCCTGCTACGATGAATACAGTTAAAGAAAATAATGTAATCGAAACAATAATAATATTAGTCACATTAGAACGACGAATCCCACTTAAGACAACTATTGTTAATATAACCACAGCAGTGACAGCAGTCAATACTAACCAAATTTGATTATTGATGCCAAAAACATGAAGTAAATAACCAGCAAAACCCAAAGCAGCAGTAGCAGCAGAAGCACTTTTTGCTAAGAGAAACATCCATCCAGCGATGAAACCTAACCAATGATTCAGATATTTGTAACCATATTCATAAGTACCGCCACTAACAGGATGATTTGCTGCTAACTGGGCGCTATTAAAAGCATTGCAAGTAGCAACAATAGCACCTATCGCCACCGAATAATTACAGATCGACCTGCAATACTAGCAGCAATACCAATGCTGACAAATACTCCAGTACCGACTATTGAACCTAAACCCATAAGGGTAGCGCCGAATACGCCAATTTCTCGTTTTAGTTTAGATGTAGACATTTTCAGTTATTATTATTAGTCCAGTAGGGTGTGTTTCCGCTCTTAACTTTTCTGTTGTCTCATTATCTAGCCCTGGTTGTCGTTTGTTATGCTTCTGAATAGTTTACATCAGTCTCGTTGGCTAGTCAAGACTACCAAATACAGTAGGGCCGAATGGCATTTCCTAAGGTCATGATCGATTCATGTCGCGCAGCGATACGCCCCTAAAAATAGAATAAATAGCGATCGCCCCAAACCACCTTGACAAATTTAACTCCGTCGCGCTACTCTGAAAAAGAACTACTAGAAAACCAATCAAAAGATGACCAAACTATTAGAAGAGGCGATCGCTGCCCTAGCCAAACTTCCAGAATCAGAACAAGATGGTATTGCCACTCTAATCCTAGAAAATATTGCCTCAGAAAAATCTCAGACACAACCTGTTACCAAACCCTTCTGGCAGAAAATCCAAGAAATAGGCGCTAAAGTACCTAAAGAGGAATGGGAAAAACTGCCAACAGATTTTGCTCGCAACTTTGAAAGCTATATGTATGGAACACCCAAAGAAGAATGAGACGAATATTTTTAGATACTTCTTATCTTCAAGCTCTCGCAGACGAACGCGACGATTTACACCATAAGGCGATTACTGTCTCCGAAAGTCAAGGTACATAAGTTGGCATAACTACCGAGATGGTACTAACGGAGCTACTAAACGCCTTATCTAACCGAGGAGAATATCTGCGACAAGTGGCAATAGATATTGTTGAAACTTTGCGTGCCGCTGCAAATATAGAAATTATTCCCCAAAGTAGCCAACAGTTTGAGAAGGCAATGAAATTTTACCAACAACGATTGGATAAAGGCTATAGTCTTACCGACTGTGCCTCTATGCTAGTGATGAAAGAAGAAAGTGTATGGGAAATAATGACTTACGATCGCCATTTTATCCAAGAAGGATTTAATGCCTTACTCAGAGATGATTAGCTAGTAATCAATGGCCTAAAACTTTTGGGATATGAAAAGCGATCGCTTTCCGGAAAATAGTAGAGAGCGATCGCCCCTCAACTACCTTGAAAAAATTAACCCCGTCGCTCTACTCTGAAAAAGAACTACTAGAAAATCAATTAAAATCTGGACTTACACGGGAGGCGCTATGTATAGAACCCATTTGGGATCATGGAGACACAGAAGGACACGGGGAGGCGGGGAGGCCGGGGATCGAGGACAGGGTGACACCCTCTCTCGGCCTGGTGTGTCTCCTCCTCTGGTGTTTCTTCAAGAACCTGCGTCTCCGCGTCTATTTTTACAGCGGTTTTCATTACGGTTCCCGAAAAATCAGTAAACCACAGTAGGGACGTTGCATAACAAAAATGCTTTTCATGTCGCGCAGCGAAACGTCCCTACAAGATTTTGGTGATGATGATGTGGTTCATTCATTTGAAAAGCGCTGTAAATAGATCCCAAATGGCTTCTATATAGTCTTGGTGCGTTACGAGATCAGCTTTTTCCTTTCGGTGCGGAATGCTACGCAAAGGGACTGCTTTGCTACGCACATAAAACGCATTCATGTCGGCGACAGCCATCAACGGAGTTATGCGCTAGCTAAACATGTTCCCTAAACCGCGGAAACACACCCTACCAATAGCTGAAACCGCCGATCGCTGATAACTGAAATGACTTCAGACTTCAGGGGTATCTCCACCAACAACAACATTTTTAATACGCAAACTTGGTCCTCCACAACCAACAGATAAACCATCTTGCCCACCTTTCCCGCAACCACCAGACTCATCCCAATCAAAATCATCAGCGATCGCTTCAATATCTGCTAAAGTATTAAACACATTTCCTGAAAGAGTCACATCCCGCACAGGTTCAGCTAACTCACCATTTCTGATCATCCACGCTTCCCCAGCACTAAAAGTAAACATTTCTCCATTAGTCATGCCACCCAACCAGTTTCGAGCATAAACTCCTTCCTTAATATCAGCAAATAAATCTGAAACGGGAGTATTTCCCGGAGCTATCCAAGTATTAGTCATCCTGACTATAGGTGGATAATGATAATCCAGACAACGAGCATTCCCTGTAGGTGTCTCCCCCAACTTCCCGGCAGTTTCCCGTGAATGCAAACGTCCGACCAAAACCCCATCTTCAATTAATTGAGTAGTTGTACCTAAAGTACCTTCATCATCATAAATATAACTACCTCGATGTACTTCTCCCTCTTCTCCACTTAAAATAGATGGCACTATCGCACCATCAAATATTTGTAAATTCTCAGGACCAAATCTCCGACCAATGGTCATAACCTCTAATAAATCGGGATTTTCGTATGACATATCTGCTTCCGAGAGATGACCAAAAGCTTCGTGAACAAATAGACCTGTGAGAATAGGGTCAATAACCACAGTATAGGTATTACCATGAACGATGGGCAAAGCTAGAGAATTAACAGCTCTTTCCGCAGCACTACGAACTTGACTGTCCAAATTAATTAAATCTTCATAAGCTTTACGAGAACCCGTAGTTTCCCTACCTGTTTGTACGGTTTCCCCATTCCTGGCCGTAGCAGCAAAGCGCATTTCTATATCTGTCCAAGATTGTTCAAGCATAGTTCCTTCCGATGTAGCGAGAATAATTTTTTGGGTACTGTCTCCATAACGCACCAATACAGTAGTAATTCGAGGATCGACACTCCGTAATACTTGGCCATAATGTTCGCAGAGTTCTTTTTTCTCAGCTAAAGGTATGTGACGGGGGTTTTTACCTGTGAGGGAGATTGTATTAGTTGCTTGAATAATAGGTATAGGAGCAAGAATGGTTTTTTCTTCTCCAATGAGAATGGCCGCAGCGATCGCCTCTTCTACTCTATCTTTCAAGGTCGATATTTGATTAAAGCTGGCAAAACCCCAAGCTCCTTTGTAGCAAGCTCGAACTTGACCACCAATGGAGATGCCTTCACTGAGGGTTTCTATTTTGTGGCCTCGCAAGAGAATATTTGTTCCTTGGGACTCTTCTAGACGAATGGCCAAATAGTCTACTTGAGAACTATAATTAGTAAGTAGGTCAGATAATATATTTTTGGTTTCAGTTATTGATATGGGCATTTATAGATAATTAATAATTAATAATTAATAATGGATAATTAGGGTTTGTTGAAAAAGTCTTTATTTTAGGGGTAGGAGTCAGGAGTCAGGAGTCAGGAGTCAGAATTTACCAGGAGTTTCAAGGAGGGAGCCAGAAGAATAGTAAGAGCAATTTTTCACCTCAAGTGTGAACCAAAAATTCTAACTTTTTCAACCCTATTGACCTAAAAGCTGGCACTTTTTTCATACCTAAAAAAGCTAAAACCATTAGTATGTAAAAACTTTTAAGTTTCCATACGCAAGCCCTAATTAGGGTTGGTTGATTAAGTCTCAAAGTATTTATATTAATCATGGTTTTAGCTTTTTGAAGTTGGGAAAAAGAGCAAGCTTTTAGGTAGCTCAGGTACGGTTCCCGAAAAATCAAAAATTAAGTATTTTGGGGTAACGCTCTTGCTGAAAAATTGCTCTTACTATTCTTTTAGCAAGCTCCTGTGTAATCCCTATTTATCCTAATTTTGCATGAAACTTCCCTACTAAAAAGAGCAAAAAGACTTTCTATAAGTAAACCCTAATTAGAGATATATAGCAATGCTAAATAGATGGTGAAAAATTAAAAAGTAAATAAGAAAAATGAAACTATTACCAGTTAATTATTCCCTATTCTCTATTCCCTAAAAGCAACTAATTTTTTGACATAAATCAAATAGGATTGCCAGAGAAGTCCTATTTTTTTGGTCTTAAAAAGATTGCCATATAAGTGCGAATTACTATAGTTTTCATTATCCATTATCCATTATTATTTATTTCCTAACGGAGATTACGGTGATTTAGTTCGGTTATACTAACATAAATAATGACTCAATACCGATACCATAAGCATTAAGTAAGGTTTACTTCTCTAAAAATAGCAAAAAAAGTTTTCACGAAACTATATTAGCTGATAACTGACTACTAAATGCTTACTTATTAGTTCAGGACTTACTCAGAGGAAACCAGAAACCCGGCTTCTCCTGAACATTTGCTGTTCAAAACAAGGATTTACTGTAGAAACTGGGTTCCTCCCGTGTAAGTCCTATGGTTAATAAACCCAAGTTATTTATTCATTTATTTTAGGAAAAAAAATGGAAAACTATATATTACCAACTTTAAGCGATATTTTTGCTTTAGATAGATCGAATAATGATTTTTATCCAACTAAAATAGAACTGAAAAGGGAGAATCCTCCTCCTTCTATAACTGATAAAAATAAACATTTATATTTAAAGGCTCAAAGGGAATGGTATAGTGCTATTGCTACAATTAATCAACTTTTGGAAAAGTCTCTCCAAATTTCAGATTCTCAAGGTTTAAAAAATCAAGAGATGACGAAAAATAATGCAGAAAAAGAAATCAAAAAAACTACTCTTTTACTGGAAAATTACCAATCTCAAACCAGTTCCAAATCATCTAGTTCTAATTGCTTAATTTCTCATTTTCATTCATATCGTGGATTAGTATTATCTAGTCCGGCTCCTGTCTTAACAAATCCGGCTTTAACTAACAGTTTTTATACTTCAGTATTTACTAGTGAAATACCAGAATCTTTAGATTGGTTATCTCTTTTGAAATCGCAAACTTTACCTTTATTACCAGCAGCAGATATTATTAATTTTTCACCTATTTCTATACCAATATTACCTTTATCTACTAGAGACCCAATCACAAATGAACAATTTTGTTTAGTTATAACTGCTGAATTTAGTTTAATTATGGTCTTAGGAAAAAATCAAGAAAATGAACCAGCTTTTCTATTTTCTTTCGACCCAGAAATAGTTCATCAAGCATGGAATGTTTTACAGCAACGAATAGTATTACCGGAATGTTTTAATTCCCAAAAATTTGATAAATATCAAAATTTTATTTCCCAGTATTCTCAACAGTTAGCTATTTTAAATCATGTATTTGAGGAGTTTCCTCCTGTTGCACCTGATTACAAAATAGTGATGAAATTTAGTCGTTTATTATTAGATAATTTACCAAGTATAAATAGTAAGAATGAAGCATTATCAGTTAATATTTCTGACAAAAATAGAGATAATCAAGAAATCTCTACATCACTAAAATCTACTATCGAAAATCTTAAATCTCCTGATGTGGAATTGTTACAAGCGATCGCTCACGAAGTCAAAACTCCTTTAGCAACAATACAAACATTAACTAGGCTTTTATTAAAACGTCCTAATTTAAAAGAGGAAGTAATCAAAAAGCGTTTACAAATGATTGATGCTGAATGTACTGCTCAAATAGAAAGGTTTAATCTAATTTTTAAAGCAGCAGAATTAGAAGGTCAGCAACTATTTAAACAACATCAATATCTACAATTAACCAACATTCCTCTGGCTCAATTTTTTCATAATAGTATTCCTAGTTGGCAACAAAAAGCCACTCAAAGAAATCATACTTTAAAAGTTATTTTACCTCCCAAAATGCCAACTGTTGTAAGTGACCCTATTATGCTTGACCAAGTATTAGGAAATTTGATTGAAAATTTCTCCCGAAATCTACCTTCTGGCAGTCTGATTAAGGTAGAAGTAATGTTAGCTGGTAGTCAATTAAAATTACAGCTTAAATCTGATTCTGATGTGAGTGATTTTTTCCACTCACCTTTTAAATCTATCGGTCATTTATTAATGTTTCAACCAGAAACAGGTAGTCTGAGTTTAAATTTAAAAGTTACTAAAAATTTGTTTCAAGCGATGGGAGCAAAATTAGTAATTCGACAACGACCCACTAAAGGAGAAATAATGACTATTTTTTTGCCAGTTCAGTAAAAGAGGGAATAGGGAACAGGGAACAGGGAACAGTTAGAAAGAGTTTTTTATGTAGATAGACAAAATACCTTTGCCATGTTATTTTCCAGAGAAAATTTTCCCAAAATATTACTTGTTTATTAATTTTATGAATCAAGTTACAACTATTAGAGTTAGAACTCGTGATAATTTATTAGAACTTCTTAAAACAAGCAAAAGTAGTTGGTTGATAGTAGCTGAATACCGAGAACCTACCTTGAGATTTGTAGAAGTATATAGTTGGGATGGAGACCTGGTTTTAAGAGGAGAATGGGAACCTAGTCAATTTGAACGACGTGATTTGGATGGTCGTCTTGGTATAGCATTCAAAAATGCCAAAATAGAATTGGTTAATCCACCCTTAATATGGAAAGCTCAAAATTCTGTAAACTATGTTTAGTCATGGCTACAAATTAAGGTAAAATAATTACTATTTTAGCAGTTCAATTTATAAGCATTCAGCACTTCAGCTATTAATATAGAATAGATTGACCCACCCTTAATATAGAAAGGGCAAAATTCTGTAAATTATGTAAAGATAATCAATTTTTATCCATAAATCATTAATTATTCTTCCCTCCATAGTTATGGTTGGGTTTCGTTCCTCAACCCAACCTACGGGGGATAGGACATGACCATCTCTTCATATTAACTCCCATAAATCCTAAATCTTAACTATTCCCTACTCCCTAGTCCCTACTCCCTACCAAATACAAAAAGACTTTTATGGTTCCCAATAAATCAGCAAACCCTATTTGGACAAATATTTGGTACAAATATTATGATCTTTATGCCAACTTCTAATATCTAATTTCTAACTGAGCTGAAGAATGAAAAACCAAGACAAAACCTTACCATTTGCTCTAATAGCAGCAACCTTATTAGTGGTTGTCGGTAGCGCTACTGCCTACATTATAATCTCTTCTAGAAAAGCACTAAACAATTTACCCGTAGGTGCCGAAGTTGTCCCCAGAGATGCAATGATGACTTTACATCTTTCTACTAACCCTGGTCAATGGAAAAAATTAGAACAGTTTGGTACTGTTCAATCAAAAACTGCTATGGAGAACTTGTTAAAGCAGTTACGCGATCGCTTCGTGACTAATTATGGTTATAATTATGAACGAGATATTAAACCTTGGGTAGGAACAGAAGTAGGGATCGCTTTTTTGCGCAAATCTACTCTAGAACTTTCTAATCCAGAAACTCCTGATTCTGCACCACCCCCTCCTGCTGAACAAGCAACTATGGTGGTATTGCCCATCGAAGATATAGAGAAAGCAGAGGAAATTTTAGCCAAACCCCCTGCTCCGAAAAAAGGTAAATTAGTTAAACGTACCTACAGAGGTATTGAAATTAAAGAAACTCAAGGAGTACCTAACCAAGATATTTCGGCAGCAATATTGGGAGAAAGGTTTTTGGTAGTTACTAATTCTGAAACCGCAATAAATCGAGTGATCGATGTATATAAAGGAGACCAGTCTCTAGAAAAAGCTCCTGGTTATAAAGCAATGATGGAAAAGCTGAAAACTTCTGCACCTCTTGCTCAAGTATATCTGAATATTCCTGTTGCTGTTGCCTATACTTCTAGTAAATCTATTACTCCTGTTTCTGAAGAAAATCTCAAAGAATTTGACGATAATCAGGGAGTGGCTGCAAATGTAAGTTTAGTTCCTGAAGGGATAGATTTAAAGGCAATTTCTTGGTTGAAACCTAACAGTAAGAAAAAGTTTACTGTAGATAATAATGCCGCAGAAATGTTAAATCGGGTTCCAGGAAATGCTTTGATGATGATATCTGGAAGCAATTTAAAGCAAATGTGGTCTGATTATGTTAAGGGTGCAGCAACTAATCCCATTGCTCCTATTAAACCAGAAGCAGTCCGTAAAACTTTCAAAAATGCAACTGGTATGGATCTAGATAAGGAATTTATTAATTGGATGGGTGGAGAATATTCTCTATCTTTGTTACCTACTGTGAAAGATAATCAACAGGTAGAAAAATTTGCTGCGGGGTTTGTGTTTATGGTTAAAGCAAGTGATCGTGGTGCTGCTGAGGAGTCACTGAAAAAGTTGGATGAAGGAATGAAGAAAAGAGATTTTGGAGTAGGTAAAGCTTTTGCTAATGGAGAACCCGTAGTTAAATGGACTTCACCTTTTGGTGGTTTTACTGTACTTCGTGGTTGGTTGAATGGAAATGTAGCATTTTTCACCTTGGGAGGACTCGTGGAAAGCCAAATATTGCCTGAACCGAAAAGTTCTATGGTAGACAGCACAGTATTGCAAGAAACTCTACCATCTAACTCGGAATCTTTTAATGGTAACTTTTTTATTGATGTCAATCGGACTTTTGATCCTCAAAATCTTTCTATTCCCCAGTTACCTGCTAATCAACAAGTTTGGGTAGATGGTATAGAGTCTATTGGGGTGACATCTGTTGTTAGTAATAGTCGGACAACTAATTATGATGTGTTTGTCAAATTGAAAAAGCAGGGTACAAAATAACCTAGTTATTTCAGTTATCAGTTATCAGTTATCAATAGAGAGCGAATATATTAGAGCGAGCATCTTGCTCGCGATAAAATCTGACTTCCAAAAAATTAATTGTAGGGGTTTGGTTTAGAGACCCCCTAGCTAACGCTTCGGTTTAGAGACCAAACCCCTACGATCAAATCTGGCAAGCAATTTAGGATTGCTATATACTGATTACTGATGCAGCCAATTTTCTAAATCAGTTATGCTATTAAAATCCAAGAAGTCTTCTCCCAAATTTTCTAATTCTTCAATAGTTAAATTTTTAATCTTGCTCATAGTTTCTGGAGTTATTTCCCCAAAACGCTTTTTGAGTTGACGTATTATTAAAGCGATCGCCTCATCTTTTCTCCCTTCTTGTTTACCTTCCTGTTTACCTTCTTCTTTAGCAAAAGTTATTTTTCCCCTTTCATCTTGTAATGTCATTGCCCGATATTGTGCTACTTCTAATTCTTCTGGACTCATACCTGCTTGGTTCGCCAAATTTAGAGCTAATTCTATTTCTGATATTTCTGCTAAAGAAGCAGGAATATCATCGAAACTAGAAGCTTCTTTCAGGAAATAAATCCATTTATCTGCTAAACTTTCTAATTCTGAGAGTTCTTTTTTAAATTTCGGTAATTCCACAAATACTAATAGTAATTCCTCATCATCCAAAAATTCAAAATTGTCAATTTTATCTTTAAATACAAATTGATTAATAATTCTCTGGTTTTTTTCAAACAGAATAAAATCGGTAATTGTCACACCTATAACTGGTTTGAGTCTCATATAATCATCAGCAACTTTTAATTGATTAGCATATCCTTTGGCTACGTTATAAAGTACCCGTTTAGTAAAGTTTGTCATGGATGATACTTGCATTTCAATCATCACAATTTTTCCATCAGCTAAGACTGCTTTTACATCCAAATAAGTGTCTTTTAAAGTGAACACTTTCCCAGGATTATAAGGATTAATAATGGTTAAAGATTGAATAGTTTTTTCTCCATTGTAAATTACAGCATTGAGGAAACTAATTAAGATATCTGTACTTTCTTCAGAGCCAAAAACTTTTTTGAATACATAATCTATTTTCGGGCTAATAAATCTCATATTTTTCTTCTCCTGAATTTGGTTAAATTATAGAGCGAATTCCAAGTTGATGTTGTTTGTAACACAGTCTTCTAGGCTGTCATAGCTGTACCATACTAAAATGGAATCCGCTGTATAGAAATCCTAGATAGTTGTTCAATAATTGATAAGTAAGATTTTTATTGTAGGGGTTTGGTTTCCAAATCCCTTAGTACTTGGGTTTAGTTTCCAAACCCCTACAGTTTTTTTCTCGGCAATTATTTCTTATGGCTATAGGAGATATTTCAGTAAATAATAAATGACAGCTAAGTGGATAATTAATAATTAAATAATTCAGGTTAAATCCTCCTCTTTTCAGGAGAAAAAGCACTCATTAATCCTATCTATTTTAGAGAGAAATAATTATCAATTATCCATTATCAATTATTAATTATTAATTATCCATTAATGAACTGCCATTTCCAAATAACCAGAAATTTCCCGACAATATTCATTACATAATTGTGACATTCGGAAATCTTCATTACGAGGATAATTCGCATCTATTTTCACATCTGCTATTACTCTACCAGGACGGGCAGCCATCACAATTACTCTTTGAGATAAATACACTGCTTCATAAATATTATGAGTCACAAAAATTACAGTCCAATTTCGTTTTTGCCACACATCTAATAGATCGCTATTTAATTTACTTCGAGTCATTTCATCCAAAGCACCAAAAGGTTCATCCATCAATACAATTCTTGGTTGAGTTACTAAAGCTCTAGCAATAGAAACTCGCATTTTCATTCCACCTGATAACTGTCTTGGATAAGAACGTTCAAAACCATCTAATCCAACTAAATTAATTGCTTCTTGTAAAATTGTACGAGATTCTTTGAGGGATTTTCCTGTTAGTTTGAGAGGTAAATGTACATTATCAATAACATGAGACCAAGGCATTAAAGCTGGTTCTTGAAATACAAAAGCTAAGTCATTTTTATGCTGATTTATATTTGATTCGATTTTGCCAGAAGTAACTTCACTTAATCCGGCAATTAATCTCAATACTGTACTTTTTCCACAACCAGAAGGTCCAACAAGAGTGATAAATTGACCTTCATTAATTGTCAAATTCATATCTTGTAAAGCAACAGTTCCATTAGTATAAATTTTATTGACTTGATGACAAGAAATAGCGGTTTTATTGTTCATTTTTTTTAAGAAGGAAGAAGGAAGAAGGAAGAAGGAAGTAAAAAGGAAAAATCTTATAATAATTTTGGTAACACAGCCTTCCAGGCGGTAAGAAGCAGGATACTTAAACTGCAAATAACTTGACCTCACTATCCTCAAAAGTGCTGTTAATAATTTTGGTAACACAGCCTTCCAGGCTGTAAGAAGCAGGATGCTTAAACTGCAAATAACTTGACCTCATAAAGACTAGAATTGTGTTAGTAATTTTGGTAACACAGCCTTCCAGGCTGTAAGAAGCAGGATGCTTAAACTGCAAATAACTTGACCTCATAAAGACTAGAATTGTGTTAGTAATTTTGGTAACACAG
>NZ_JAYKGW010000028.1:0-44882 GCF_035285525.1 Okeania sp.
TTCAAGTTGAATGCCATTGTACTGATTCCTAATGCTGTGAACCAGATTCCTACTACTGGCCATGCTCCTAAGAAGAAGTGTAAGGAACGGCTGTTGTTGAAGGAAGCATATTGGAAGATTAAACGACCGAAGTAGCCGTGAGCTGCTACTATGTTATAAGTTTCTTCTTCTTGACCGAACTTGTAACCATAGTTCTGAGATTCAGACTCGGTTGTTTCACGTACTAAGGAAGATGTTACTAAGCTTCCGTGCATGGCACTGAATAATGAACCACCGAATACACCTGCTACACCTAACATGTGGAATGGGTGCATTAAGATATTGTGCTCTGCTTGGAACACTAACATGAAGTTGAATGTTCCAGATATTCCTAATGGCATACCATCGGAGAAGGAACCTTGTCCGATTGGATAGATTAAGAATACTGCTGTTGCTGCTGCTACTGGAGCAGAGTAAGCTACACATATCCAAGGACGCATACCTAAACGGTAAGATAGTTCCCACTCACGACCCATGTAGCAAAATACACCTATTAAGAAGTGGAAAATTACTAACTGGTATGGACCGCCATTGTATAACCATTCGTCTAAGCTAGCTGCTTCCCAGATTGGGTAGAAGTGAAGACCAATCGCGTTGGAGGAAGGTACTACTGCACCAGATACGATGTTGTTACCGTATAGTAAGGAACCAGCTACTGGTTCACGGATACCATCAATATCTACTGGAGGTGCTGCTACGAAAGCGATAATATAGCAGATAGTAGCAGTTAAGAGGGTAGGGATCATTAATACACCGAACCAGCCGATGTAAAGACGGTTATTAGTGCTAGTTACCCAAGCACAGAACCTTTCCCATACGTTAGCGCTTTGGCGCTGTTGTAAAGTAGTGGTCATAATTTATGATTGCTATGTATTTTTCAAGGTTCTCGGCAGCTTTTTTGCTACCTTGTTTACTATATTAATCATCTAATTTAGTTTTGTAAAGGGTTTTCATAAAAGTTTATTGGAATTTTTGAATAAGTTAGACTTATGCTTTGGAGGTAGAAGGCATTTCAATGATCAGTATTGTTTGAGGGAACAGGGAATAGGGAATAGGGAATAGGGAACAAGAAAAATAACTGTACTTCAAATAGTGCGGAAACTGCTGTAAGTCGATTTAGTATCATTATTTACCTTGAGGGTGGTTACCCAAGACAGGATTTTTTTATTAGAAAAAAACTGAATCTAGGTTTAGATATCATTTGAAAAGGCTATATAGCAACCCTATTTGATTCGTGTAAAAGTTTCCGTTTTTTTTTATTTACTTTTTAATTTGTCACAACCTATTTAGGATTGCTATAAGTAATTGAAAGTTAAATTAAGATAGAAAATGCTATTAGACTTTTCAACCTAAAAACCTAGACTATTGAATATTAATATCTTCAAGCACTCTATCAAATAAATGTTGACTATTTAACCCAAATAAAGGATAATTAAATAATAAATAGATTAAATAGATTAAATAGATTAAATACATTCATCTAAAGCTTTTTTTAAATCCCTAAATAATATATGAAAAAACCATGCTAGAAAATCTAATTAAGTTTTTTGTTTACGAGACAAAAGGACATATTACAAAGATACAGTTAATTAAGTTCTTATATCTTGCAGATATTTACTCCGTTAAGTGGAC
The DNA here is from genome assembly GCF_035285525.1 of Okeania sp. GTDB lineage: Bacteria > Cyanobacteriota > Cyanobacteriia > Cyanobacteriales > Microcoleaceae > Trichodesmium. The sequence goes on from NZ_JAYKGW010000028.1 coordinate 1,672, forward strand.
AGGAAAACAACTAACTGAATTAGATTGGTATTATTATAAACACGGTCCTTGCCATGAAGATATAGATACTGTTCTATAGCCCATGAATGGTAAAGAGATTTGTCAAGAATTAGAAGGACGGGTAAAATTTATTAGACTTGGCGCTGAAGCAGGAAAAACAGAGGACTTAAACTTACCTAGAAGTCTAATGTTAATGCTAGATAATATTAGGATAGAATGGGCAAGTTCAGGTTCAGATCAACTTAAGCAATTACTCGATTATGTTTATGAAACTGCTCCAATGGTAGTGGTGAAAGATATTCATAAACAAGAAAAAATTAAACTTAACTTGCCAAAAGAAAGAGAAAAGCTAATTGAGGAGTTAGCTCTTTAAAGTAGTTGAACAAAAACCCCAAAAATCTAGAAAAGGAATGAATAATTAATAATTAATAATATCTCAGACTATATCTAATTATTAATTGAAAAGGAGAGGCTTTAAATCTCTGACAATTAATTATCAATTATCCATTTAAGAAGATGAATTTACTTCTGAATTACCGTTAAAATATTATAAATGCTATACATTAAAAACCTAAACTATCATCCACCAGCTAGTGTCACCCCTATCCTCAACAATATTAATATGGAACTAGCACCTCAACAGATGGGCTTAATTATTGGTCGTAGTGGTTCCGGCAAAAGTACATTATTAGAAATATTAGCTGGTTTAGCTCAATTTTCCAAAGGAGAAATATACTGGAGAGAGCAACAATTAACTTCTGAACATTTACAACAATTGGGTGGTTTAGTATTTCAATTTCCAGAAAGACATTTTTGTGGTGCTAGTATTCTAGAAGAATTACGATTAGGTCATCCAGAATTAAGACCAGAACAAATATCTTCTGCTTTGGAAGAAGTAGCACTTCAGCACTTACCATTAAATACGTCGCCCCAAGCATTAAGTGGTGGTCAGCAACGTCGTCTCGCTTTGGCAGTACAATTAATTAGACAACCTCATTTATTAATGTTAGATGAACCAACTGCTGGATTAGATTGGTCAATAAGGAAACAATTGGTAAATTTATTAGCTAAACTAAAAAATCATTGGAGTTTATTGGTTGTCACCCATGATTCTAGTGACCTTTTACCTATAGCTGATCAATGTTGGACTTTAGATAAAGGTAATTTAGAGAAGTCAGAAATTAGGACTGATAATTAATAACTGATAACTGATTTTAGGGTACTAAATTTGTGACTGAAACTGTATATATCAAAACCAGTATAAGTATAATTGGCTATTACCAAACAATTAATAATTAATAGTTAATAATTAATCATCAAGAGTTTATAGTTAATAATTATTCATTCAACAATTCAGATTGAAAGCCTCCCTTTTGAGGGGATAAATAAAAAATTTTCTTTTTACTCAATCCCCTTCTTAAAAGAAGGGGTAATTTTTAATTGTTAATTGCTGAACAACTATTTGTACTCCTTTGGAGCTAACAGGAGATTAAATAAATATGTGGCATGATGAAGTATTAGCAGAAATTTATAAATACCGACAAGAATATGCTAAATCTTTTAATTATAACTTACACGCTATGGTTGAAGATTTAGAAAAAAACAAGTTGCTCGTGGCAGAAAAATCATTGCTACACCAGTCAAACCTGCCCAACAAAAAAAACAAATCTTTAGTTGAAACTTAAAATTATGTACATCTTAAATGTTATATTATAAAAAAAGGAGGATAAAAATGAGTCTAAATATTCAAAGTATAGTTAGTTCCATTAATCAAGAACTATCTCCTCAGTTCGAGGAAAAATTACGCAGTTATTTAATAGAACAAGATCAGGAATGGTTGATAGAGCAAATTGTACGTTTAACTTTAGATTCTTTCTATATAAAAAAGAAAGATATTAAAGCTATTCAAGAGCAAAAAGCTCAAGAGCGACTTTCAAGAATAGAACGCCTAAAAAACATGGCATTAGACAGAGAAAAATTAAATGATTTTATCAAAAAGTATGACAAAATAGATCGCAATCAATTAATTGAAGTTGGATATTTAATTAATAATTCTCCAGCAAAAGGAACTGACTTAATAACAGAAAAATATAGGAGCGAAAAGGGAAATGAATTACTGATTCTAGCTAAAGATATGCTTTTTGCACTACTATTTGGAGATGAAAGTAATCATGTTAAATTTACTAGAATTGAACAGGAGTTATTAACATTAACTTTGCCTAGATTCAAGTCCGAATCATTAAATTTTATGAAAGCAACAACAGAAATGAGTGGTTTAGGAACTTGGCAAGATCCAGATAGTGTATCTAATGATTCACGGGCAGATAATATTATTTTGCAGGTCGAGTATGGAGAGATAGAAGGAGAATTAATAGGTGATGGTATTGTAACTTCCTTGAGCTTAATTAATAATCTAGAAATTAATGAGCAAATTCTCTATGCAAGAATGATAAATGTCGAACAAAGTACCTTAATTACTTAGGGCTTCCTGATTAAATATCAAATAATTTAACAGATAAAGGTTTGAGTTTTTTTAGGGATTTAAAAAGTATTTAATTTTCAACTATTCATGCTCAAAAAATTAGTATTTTTGGCAAGAGTTAGAAAAAAAAATACTTCCCTACTCTTTCACTCCCAACTCCTTAAAAAAGACTTTTTCAGCCAACCCTAATTAATATTACTACTCTCCAATAATTTTTAGTTCTTCAACAGTCAACTCATGCAAACTTTTAACCGTTTTCTTCCGGCAAATCAGTCAACCTCATAAACTACTTTTCCCTCAATATTTCTCAACGTCACATTCATTACCTCTGTACTACGATCAATTTTCACCGTACCAAAAAATTGTCAACCCTTGCTTGGAGAAAAATTGCTCGCCTTATCCTCAACCTTAACACTTTGATACTTCACCACCAGACCAAAAGTTTCAGAATTTAACAGTCCACTCACAAATTCCCAGATTGGAACACTATAAATTTTAGTATCTGATAAATCTTGGAAACTTACACGATAAAATATTTGTTCAGAAGTGGGTAGAATAGAAAGGTTGACCTTAGCAGTAAAATCGTTAGTCTCCAAAGCAGCAAGTCCAATAATTTTTGGGGCATTTTAGGAAGATTCATGATATGGCATATTCCACTATCATTCGAGTTGGGCGATCGCTCCGACTCCAAATGACCACCTTTCCTAAACCAGAAATATCCCCACTAGCAAAGCAACTCCGTAGGGAACTTGGACGTATCTTGTCTGAAGTAATAATCTCTGGTGTAGATGATTGGTTTGCTTTTGATTTTAGTATTGAATTATTAGTAATTAACTGACCACTAACTAAAGCAGAAGTAAGTAAAAATTGAGGACGGTTGACCATTTCTATTATTAGTTGAAGTCAAGTATAGTTGACCAAAAAGTAAGGTTAATAGACTCCTTTTTAGCTGTATCTTATTAAAGAACTCCTAAAATATTGTGGGGAGCAGGGGAGAAGGCAGTAAAGAGTTATAGTAGCCTGGCAAAACTACTTAAATTATCAAAAACAGGACTTACGCCAAGGTACTATATATAGAGTTAAAAAACTATTGCGTATGGGGTTTTCAGCACTATATCCAAGGTCGTTGCGTAAGTCCTGAAAAAAATGTATTTTTTCAATACATTACATTTTTCTCCTGAGAAAACCTTTTCAAGGCTAATACATAACTTTTCTATTTTGTCAAGTTTTATTTTAAATAAAGATGTTGATAAAGCATAGTATTTTAAAAGAATCAAGAAAATCAACTTCAGTATTTTCAACCCAATGCTTTCGCCAAAGCTACTAATAACTGATAACTGATAACTGATAGAGGTACTTAAGAGCCAAAAACTGAAAACTGGCAACTAACCACTGATAACTGATAACTGAAGACAGGGGAATAATTTAATATGGAATGGCACATCACAGATGCTCAAAGCTTAGGAATTATTGATAGGGAAATTGGTCTTCATGCCTTATCTCCTGCTGAGTATGAAATAGTTCGGCGGGTAATATATGCTACGGCAGACTTTCAATATAAGTCTCTAATTAGTTTTTCTGAACACGCTTTACAGTCTGGAGCTGCTGCTTTAGCTGCTCGTACAACTATTGTAGTCGATGTGCCAATGGTACAGGTGGGTATTACACCAGTTATTCAAAATACTTTCGCTAACCCTGTTTACTGTTCGATGGATGCTATAACTAGGCCCCAGAAGGAAAAAACTACTGCTGCTTGGGGACTTGAAACTTTGGCTAAACGTTATCCAGAAGGAATTTTTGTGATTGGTGAAGCTCAGACTGCTCTCTCTACAATTGTTGATTTAATTGAAGCGGAAGAAATTAGGCCAGCTTTGGTTGTTGGGACTCCTTCTGGTTTTGTCGGGGTGGATGTAGCTAAGTCACGTTTAAATGATTCAATGGTTCCCCACATTAGAATTGATGGCCGTAAGGGTAGTGCTGTTGTCGCAGTTGCTATTGTTAATGGTTTAGTAGATTTGGCCTGGCAAGCTTATGGACAACAAGAACAAGGTAATTAATGGATAATTGATAATGGATAATTGATAATTAGGGTTTTTGGAAAAAAAGTAGACTGTGAGGAGGTTGGGAAGTATGGAGAAAATTAGTAAAAGCATCTTGCTCACGACTCAGTAAAAAACATGGTTTCAAGCATAATATAAAAAATATAAAAACAAGTTAATATAAGTATATTGCTAATAGATGAGTAATAAAGATAGTCGAAAGAATTATCTCTTGATTTTTGTACAGTTATTATGCTAAGAGTTAAATGCTTACTTGCCGTATCATATTATTTACTCAAATTTTAGATTATATCATATCCAGATTCAGTTATAAAAAACCTTTTCCCTTTCAACCAATATTCCCTTCTGCCTTCTGCTTTCTGCCTTCATTTCTCCAAAGTGTTTAACTACTCAAAAGAACTATTAGATGTTTGCTGTTGTTTATTACTTTTACGAGATGAACGGACTTGATTAATAACATCAATAAACGCATCTCTTCTAAGATATGGATAATCACTAACCCATAAATTTGCCGTAGGAAGATAAACATCTGAATATTTAGCAATTGTTTCTAAATTTTGCTGATAAGACATTACTAACATTACAGCAACTTGACCTCTAGAAATACCTTGATGATGACGACGTAAAGGAGCTTGCATTTCAACTGTAAATCCTGTTTTATCTCCCAATTCTAAATTGATTCGTTGTTCTAAATTTTCTACTATTATTAACTCTCCTTTTTTATTAACTTTTTCTTCTTGACCAACTACTTCTTCAGTAAGATATACATCAAAAACTTTTCCTTGCCATAAACCACTATATGGATAGCGTCTAAATTCTGCATTACGAAAACTAGCTAATAAAACAGGTCCCCAAAACCAATAAAGACCTGCGGCAATACCAATGGGTAAAAATAAAGGATCTCCATCATCGTGAATAAATACGTTAATTAAAATAAGTGCGAGGACTGAAATAGCAGAAATTAAAGCTCGTTTCAAAACATCAGATAATTTGCCCCAATAATAATTATATTGATTTGCTGTAGCTACAATTGGAATTAATTCTTCAAACGTTTTACGAGTTAAAGGAACTAGCATTTATTAGTTTAAAATTTGAGGTTAATTGATTTATAAGTAAGGCAAAGAGTAGGGAGTTTTAGAGAAGTTGCAAAAGAAGGAAAAACCTTACATAAGTAAGGTAGATATTTCCCCTGATTTTACACAAATGATACCAATGGATATTATAATAACAAAAATGAATAAATGATAGAAATAACTGTCTAAAATTAATTGGAGTAGCTATTTTTCAGCATTTGCGATCAACATCTACTTTTAACAACGGAAAGTGCTGTATTATTTACTTGCCGTCATTTTGATTTTTGTAGTTATTCATATTGTTATAATTGTTAGTTAAATATTATTATGCAAAATTAATGCAAAAATTCATACCGCCAATTATAATTAGTTTGATTATAGCACTTTGGGTAAGTAGTATTGCCATTCTTTCAATTCAGAATGCTACCCCAGTATCTTTAAAATTTATTGGTTTTCAGTCGATAAATATTCCTATAGGAATTATCTTATCTTTCAGTGTGAGTATTGGCATTATAATTAGTTCTCTAGTTATGCCACCTCTTTTTTATTTGAAAGATATGAAAGATAATCAAGAAGATTTTTAATTTACTCAAAGACAGAATATCTCTGAGTAAAGTCATAATCATTTATAATTATAATTTGTACACCTGACCATCAATAAGTAGTCGAGTAATTCCTTTCGCTTGCAAATAAACTGTAGTTTTCTGTAAAATTCTACCATCAGGAACTTTCAGTACCTTTTGATTATGGGTAGAAAATCTGTGAGCTACTCGGTGATTATCAAAAACTGGTAAAGTTATTTCCTGAGACTCTTCCGCAGGTATTTGTCCTAATTCTCCAAAAGCTATTAAAGGTTTAGTAACTAATTCTGTAAACTTATCTACTACTAAGTAACAAGTTTTTGGCAAAACCGACGCAGTGAGAGTGTGAATTTTAATTTCAGACTGGCTAAAATTATTGTATATAGATAAATCATAAGAGTTGTCTATATCTTCCTCTCCATCGAAATTATCTTCATCATCGAACTCTTCCTCAAAATCTTCTAAATCATCATTTTCAAACTCATCTAAATTTTGAGGTTGCTCCTCTAAATCTACTGCTAAAATCTCTTCTATCTCTTCAGTCTGCGAGTAATTATTTTCTAATTCATCATTTGATTTCTGATGATTTTGAGGAGCTAAAGATAACTCAGCAAGTTCTGTGGGTTGCTGTTGCTCTGTCTCATCATTATTAAATGCAGAAGAACGTCGGCGTCGTCTTTTGACAACCCCATCTGTTTCAACTTCTTTATTGTCTGATTTTTCTGCTTCTAAACTTTCTCTAACTACTGGTTCATCTAAATCTTTAGTATCGTCATTTATTATATTATTATTATTTTTTTTTTGGGAACGAGATGGACGTTTTTGCTTTTGTTGAACTAGCTCTTTATACTTATCTTCTGGTATGCTACTTTGTAATAACCGTCTAATTGTAGAACTACTGACTCCATAGCGGTCTGCTAAAGTAATAGTATTCTCTTCTGTAGTTTGATACAGTTCAATAATTTCTAATTTTTCTGAATCTGACAGCTTTGTAGGTGTCATACCACCTTCCCTAAAAAATATTTAACTAATTAATAAGATATACGCTATTTTCCAGCTTATACTAATATCTACGTTATAAAAATGCTAATTATAATGTTTTACTAAAAAAATTTTTGACAGTAAAGCTTATTTTAATTTATTCTTAAGTATTTTAGGAAATGCTTTAGCAATCTTGATTAGATGTTAAGAGAGAACATAATCAAGCTAGAAAAAGAATCCTTTTTTTCAATTTATTTACTCTTCGGGAAGCCCGTGACGAGGATTGAACTCGTGACCTCACCCTTACCAAGGGTGTGCTCTACCACTGAGCCACACGGGCATTTATAGTCATTCTGGTTTAGACTAAGACAATAATTTATTACTATCAAAGAGTTTCAGCTAAAAAAATTTCTCATTCTGATTCAGAATAACTATATTTTCCAATCCTTTGAATTTTAGTGAGTGGGCCGAGCTGGATTTGAACCAGCGTAGGCGTAGCCAGCGGATTTACAGTCCGCCCCCATTAACCACTCGGGCATCGACCCTTGCTACTCACATTTATATATAGTAACACAATAAATATTTTTGGCAATAGTTTTGTGAAAAAAAATTTAGAACCCGGGTTGATGGCCATGATTAGGGTTTACTGAAAAAGTCTTTTAGTAGCGGGGAGGATCCAGAATCCAGCCATCCAGCCATCCAGAAATCCAGGAGGAATGAGAGCTATAGAAGAGTAGGGAAGTTCCATGGAACTTCCCTACAGAATAATCATCAGAGTGATTTTCTTCCCTATCTTGCCCAAAATCCTAGATTTTTGATTTTTCACCGATTTTTCGGGAACCGTACCGTATCGAAATTACCTAAAAGCTGATACTTTATTAGTACCAAAAAGGTTTAAAACCTTTACCTGTCAATGCTTTGATATTTAATCAGCAAACCCTGATTATGGTTTTTCAAATGAGGAAATTTCCTTGGAACACCCGGTTTCTGGATAAGTTCTGACGAGGTTCAACCTATCATCTTGCTATTAGTTTCTTGCAATGAATGTAGTCGTTGATAAATACCCTTTTGGCCTAATAACTCTTCATGGCTACCGAGTTCCACAATTTTCCCTTGGTCAAGTACGACAATTTTATCGGCCTCTCGGACTGTACTGAGTCTGTGGGCAATAATAATTGTGGTGCGAGTCCCAAAAATATTGTGCATTGCTAACTGAATAGAACGCTCACTTTCATAGTCTAAACTAGAAGTTGCTTCATCAAAAATTAGTACATCTGGATCTACTAATAAAGCTCTAGCTATTCCGATTCGTTGTCGTTGACCGCCGGATAATCGCACTCCTCTTTCTCCAACAATTGTATAATAATTTTGAGGCATTTGTTGAATAAATTCATCGGCTTTAGCAATTTTACAAGCTTCTTTTACTTGCTCAAAATTTGCTTGAAGATTACCGTAAGTTAGGTTGCTTAATAAGGTACCATTGAATATATCTACTTCTTGATGAACAATTGCTAAACGACGTCGATAACCTGTAATATCCAGACTATTAATATCTTCTCCATCTATTAAAATTCTGCCTTGGTCTGGTGAAAAATATCTGAATAATAATTTGACTAAAGTTGATTTTCCTGACCCAGATTTTCCGACTAAAGCAATAGTCTGACAAGGTGTAATTAAGAGGTTGATATTTTTTAAAACTGGTTTTTCTGGATTGTAACCAAATGTCAATTTTTCAAACTCTATTTTGCCTGTGAATTTATAGGAATTAATATTTGGCGATTTAGTAGTTACTTTTGTTAAATTAGCAGCATCATCACCTATTGGTAACTGCATAAATTCATGGAAACGAATCATCGAAGCATAGCGACGGACAAATTCTTCAGTTAGTTGACTAATAGGAGTAATCTCTGCATAAGCCATACTTGCTAAAGTGTATATAGTCACAAAATATCCTAGAGAAATTTCACCAGATAATGTGGCAAATAATGTCAAACCAAGAATAAAAAATAGGCAAAATTCAACAATACTTGTCTGATACATTGATAGCCAAACATAGCTTTTATGAATTTTACCGATAATAATTTTTAGGGAACGGTTAATTCTAGTAGTTTGTCTTTCCAATTCTTGAGTTTCTGTGGCAAATGCTTTGACCGTTTTTATATTAGTAATAATTTCTGAGTTGCGACTTTCTGTGTTTTCGTCATATTTATCAAAAGCTATTTCTTTTTTGGCAATATTTTGCAGGGTTTTGATAGTAAAAGTCAGGATAAAAATAAATGAACTAAGGAATAAAAGAGCAATTGGTGTTTCTATTAAAAATATGACAATAAAAATGCCGAATACTCGCACTAATTTGGGGATCAAAATACCTGCAATTTCTGGGTAAGTCCAGGTGTGGTTTAAGACTCCTTTAGAAATACGATTGGCAATACGTCCTGGATTATTTTCGTCGTAAAATTCTAGAGGTAGGGTAAGAATTTTTTGGACGGCCTTTTGGGAATGGTCTCGACGTGCTTTGAGGGGGACAAACCAATGATACCAGTGGCCTAGCCAAGCTATACTTGGACCTTTGGTGATGGTGACTAAAAATATTAGTCCTAATGGCACTGATAAGGATAATTGTTGATTAGTGGGTAGTCCAGTTAAGTTGGAAATTGTCCCAATTAATTTTTCCATTGGCCAGTCTGTCGAACGTCCTGAGAGTACATTCAAAATTTGGCCGATGGCATAAGGAACTATGAGGTCTGTTAATTCTAGGACGCTTGATGCTGTAATGGTGAAGATGGACAGTGGCAGATATGCCTGGTAATATTTAATGATGTCCCGGAAGGTGGCCATAATTCTATTTCATTTTTAGAACTACGGCTATTTATATTAATACAAAAATATTACTATTGTAGTGCAAAGGTGAAAATTTCCCGGTTTAGATTTTAGATGATAAAAGTAGATCGTTATAGTTGAGGAGTTGCGATCGCGAAAGTAACTTTATGCTGAGTTACAACTATAAATTAGGACTTACCCAAAGAAACCCGGTTTCTAGGAGAAACCGGGTTTCTGGGTTCACCTGTGTAAGTCCTGTATATAGAAATCTTAAATGATTTGTGGAAAAAAAACGATCATTTCAGTTATCAGTTATCAGTACCTCTTCTTATCAAGAGATAATTATTAATTATTGAATAGTTTGTAGTAATTTTATATGCAAAGCTAATTAATCTTAAAACTAATTAGAGTTTGCGTTAATTAATCTAATATTCACTTGAATACTAGCAATCGTTATTAGCGAAATAAAGCTAGAAGATTATTACTTTCTAGAAAAGCAAAAATTGCTGATTATTTTAACCAAGAATTGATTAAAGAATGGTTGAATTATCAAGGAGATGTTTGGGGGCGTTATGGTTGGAAATTATGGTTATTGGTTAGTTTATAAATCTGGTTAAAAGTTAATCAAAAATAAATCAGCATTTAGCTATTAGCTCTTAGCTATCAACTATTAATTTTGGATCAAGTAAAAGCAATCCTTGAAATTGAGAAAGAATAAAAAGTTACTATAGAAGTTTCCTTCCTAAAGCTCAGAAGTAATGAATAATTACTAATAACTGTTTGCGCAGCATTCCGCAGTAAATGCTGACATAAAGTTTAACCGAAACTATCATCATTCAAAACAATTATAGTTTTAGTGTCAACACCATAATCTAGTCTATATTTTTGCCAAGTTTATGATGATTATTCTTGATTTCATGGAGTTTTAATTGTTTGATTAATTCCTTGTTTAACTAATCTTAATAAAAACTTTAGACTAAAAGATTCTAATTCTAGATAATATCCATTTTCTAACCATTCAACTGCTAATGATGATAAATATTGACGCACTTCAAAAAGTAATTCTCTCTTTTGAGAATCACTATCTTTTCTGATAAAAAGATTCTCCATGTTCATAGGTTGCTGATAGGATAACCCTAAATCATAAATTTGTACTTGATGATTTAAAAACCAATTAGGTTGAGTTTTAAGGTTGTATACTAAGTTCATTCCTACATAACTATAATTATGTAAAGTATAAACTTTTAAATTAGAGTTTTGTTTAGCCATATCTAAAATTGTTGGAAAGGTGTTTTCAGGATAACCAGTAATACTAAGAATGGCGCAGTTATTTTCGAGGTGAAAATTATTGGCAATCATAAAATAAGCAATTTCATCTTTATTGACAGACAACTAAGCAGTCAAAACTATAATTATTTAACTCAAAATCAAGGATTAAATTTTGATTTGATGTCAGAGGCGGTAATAATTTTTCTGGTGTACCATTAACAGATTTCCATTGACATTGCCATTCTCTTAATTTAGATTCTTTAACTAAAAATTCTTGAACCACTGGTTCCTTATTTAAAAGTCTAATTCCACCAAAAGAAATAGATATTATTCCTAATATAGTTGTGCAAACAAATGCCCAAAATATATTTAGTAAAAATAATGCGATCGCTCCCTCCAAAGTTAAAATGATACTTCCAATCAAAGTTAATTATAAACCACATTTATAAAGGGCTTTATTATCGTTTTTTTATCTATAATGTATAACGTATTCAGTAACAAGTTAGGAAGAATAAATCTATATTGTTCCGTTGATTCAGTAATTAAAATAAAACCCAAATGATCGATAATTATACCTATTATCAAAATCATAAAATAACCTAACAGAAACTACTTTCGTTAAAAGTTTGCCACATTCAGTACTCGTTGCTCTACCTGGTTCAATAATTAGTTTAATTTTAGATTCTAATTTATTTTATCTAAAGCTGCCGTTAATTGTTCTCCAAATTTTTGCCAGTCAAAAGCAACTTTATTGTGTTGATAAGGATAACCAAAACCTCCACCAAAATCTAAATATTTCCAGTCTGGTAATTGTTTACCAATTTCTAATAATTGATTAATAACTTGAGTAAAAGCTTGAGTTGCATTAGTACCCGTTCCTCGATAAAAATGCAAACCTGTTAACTTTAAACCATATTGTTTAGTTAACTCAATTGCTAGAGGAAATTCTTGGGGATTAACTCCGATACGACTTTCTCCAGTTAATTCTGGTAAATTTAATCGTAAACCTAATGCAGGAGGAGTTATTTTTTCTGCTAATTCCTGATAAATTTGACAACATAATTCTAGTTGAGAAATACTATCTAAATTCAAGGTTTTCAGACCCCAAATTAAAACTTGTCGCATTTATTCTTGATTTAGATTACTGCCACTATAAACAATCTGTTTAGGTTCAAATCCAGCTTTTAAACCTAAATAAATATCCCCAGGAGTATTAGCATGAATTCCCCAACCATAATCTTTAAATATTTTCAGTAAATTAATATTACCATTAGTCACTAAAGCAAACTTAAATTCTGCAAGAGAATAGCTTATAGATTGAGTAATTTTAGCAATTGTTTGAGCTAAAATATTTTTCTTATAAACATACAAAGGAGAACCATAAAAACTGAGTAATTCTTGAGCTAAATCTAAGCTAAAAGGAGGATTTATTTTACTATGATTACTGGTGGTTTGATTGAGAATTTGATTGTTCATAATTAATAAGACTTATCTAGATTTAATGAATTTATCCTAATAGAATTTCCTGCGGAAGGCTCGGCAAAAAAACACAGCATTTTCCGAATTTATGAGGTACAAATATTAATGATAAATCTTTGTAGTGCCCACATTTTGCCAGCACGAGAAAAATTTCATTATTAATTATTCATTATTAATTATTTATGAGGTACAAATATTAATGATAAATCTTTGTAGTGCCGACATTTTGCCAGCGCGAGAAAAATTTCATTATTAATTATTAATTATTAATTGTTGAACTTTATTCTACTTGAAAAGTCTGTTCTCTTAAGAGGCGATCGCCAGAAAAAATTTCAACTTTCCAAGTACCAGGAATTGAACTATTACCTATACGATAACGACAACGACTATGCCAAATTTCTTTTTCTACAGTCCGAGTTTGATAACGATTTTGATGGATAATTTCTCCTTGAGGATTAATCCAATCACAACCTAAAGATAAAGGTTTACCAACCGGAGTATCTTTAAAAGTTACTCGAAAATGTAATCTTGGTGAACCGTCACGATTAATAATTTCTAAATTATGTTTATTGTCTTCTTCCAAAGTAATTCTACTATCAATAGCCATCATTTTAGCCAAAGCTTGTTGATACTTTTGCCAACTAAATACCGAATAGAAAATACCAGCAACTACCAAAACACTAATAAAAGTAGAAACAAGCATAATTATTTTTCTTTATTATGGCTAATTTTTTCTGATTTTATACTGCTAAAATAGCCTCATCTAACAATTCAAAAGGCAAATTTAATTCGGTGATAATTTAGATTAATTGTTGGCGGTAATCCTGGGAATTTTTGTAGGAAGATAATCTTTCAATCTCTGAAATAATTAACTTTAATTCTTCATCATTTATCTGATTCATATAGCAGGGAATAGGGAACAATTAACTGGGAACAGTTTCAATAATATTTTCCTTGTCTAAGATTAATTAGGGCTTGCTGATTTACTTTGTACAAATTAACAATATTAAAGTTATGAAAAGCATTTTTCTTGTGCTACAAAGGTTATAAAACCTGATTCAATATTTTCTTGTGTTCTTCAACAATATTGTCAGGAATATAATCAAAAAATTGAATTTTTTCTCCCTCTTCATTTTCTGAAGGAAGAGGAGAATTTGGAGTACATAAAAACACCAATCCCACCGACCAACCAAAACCTCGTTGTTTAACTTCACTAGGATATTCCAAATATCCTAAAAACTCTTGTTTTGTAACCGAAATATTCAACTCTTCTTTAGCAATTCTCTGAATAGCATCTTCAGTATATTCTTGATAAAAAACTGTACCTCCAGGAATATGCCAAAGATTATTCCAAGAGGCATCTTTTCTGAGGGTTAAAACGACACCCATTTCAGTTTTTACAACTACTTCTACAACCAGTCTAGGAACACGAGAATATAAATATTGAAATTCTTCTGGAGAAAAAGGTTTTTTGCGACTCATTTCAGTTATTAGTTATCAGTTATAAGTTATCAGTATTAGGACTTACGCAAAGATATTATATATAGAGTTTTTTTAACTATTGCGCATGGGGTTTTAAGCACTATATCTAGGGTCGCTGCGTAAGTCCTGAATATCTCTGATTTCATCCAGAGGGTTGAAATACTGACAATAATTAATATTAATCAGGACTTACGCAAAGCCAGGAAATTTTGTCGTTCCGCGACTCGGAGCGCCAGCGACAGCATTTGCGGAGCATTCCAGACCGAAAGCAATCTCAAATGCCTAAAACTTGTTGCTCATGGGTAAATCCTGTTAATTTTATTTATCGGGAAATTACAAAATTAATTACAGCATTTTTCAGGTTAATGAACCACATACAGAAGATTCGAGGTAAATAAAGTATAGATATTCAGAATTAATCAAGACTTACGCAAAGGTACTATCTATAGAGTTAAAAAACTATAGCGCCATAGTTTGAAGCGCTATATGTAGCGTCACTATGTAAGTCCTATTAATTAAATGTCTTTAGTGTAATTTTGCCCGCGAGCGGAATCCGCTATTAAAAAATAGAGTGGTTTGGAAATAAAAATTTAAAATGCTCAATTACTAGGACTTACACGGGAGGCACTATATATAGAGTATGGCTCAGTTACGAGATACGCTTTTTCGTATAGGGAATGCTCCGCTTTCCATGTCGCGTAGCGTTTCGGCGCTTGAGCCGACATATAAAGGGGAGCTTTGCGGAACGCAAAACGCGCCCTACGGATAGCGTCCATGGGTAAGTCCTATATATAAAGCTTTCAAGATTTTAGGTTAAAAAAACACTATAAACCTTTATTTGTCAGGGTTTTAGCCATTTTCTTAGGCTTAATTCCCAACAACTATAATGATAATCTTGTAGAGACGTTGCATGCAACGTCCCTACTTTGGTCTACCCAAATCAAAACCGCTGTAAGGTTTGGTGAATAAGTGAAAACAGCCTTAGAGAGGGGGAAGTTTTGAATTGACTGTTTGGAAGTTTCTTGGTTCCCAAACTTCCCAGACTCTAATTAGCAGGTGTCAAAATAATCTCTGTGCGCTGGTTGACATCAGCAGTGGGATCGCTACCAGGGACTGGTTGAGAATAACCCTTTCCTTCGCCAACAACCTGATATGGTATATTCTGTTCTCTTAAATATTTAACCACAGCATTTGCTCGGTCTTGAGAAATTTCGTTATTTATCTGAGGATCACCAACTTTTGATGTATGACCTTCAACTCTAATAGCAACTTGATTAGGATCGTATTCCTTGATTTCTGAGATGAAGTTCTTTATAGTTTGTTCTGCTGCAGGAGATAAGTCAACTTCGTTGATACCAAATTTGATTTGACCTAAAGTTTTGGCTGTAGTCAAATCTTTTTCTTGTGACTCAGATGTTGTCGTTGTATCTGTTCTAGCAACAGGAGTCTCAGGTTCTAGAGTTTCAGTATTAGTTTCAGTATTAGTTCCTGCATCCACTGTTTCCCCAGTTGCTAGTTCTGTGGTAGTTCCTGCATCCACTGTTTCCCCAGTTGCTGGTTCTGTAGCAGTTGTTGTATCTGTTGTTTCCCCAGTTGCTGGTTCTGTGGTAGTTGTTGTATCCGTTGTTTCCCCAGTTGCTGGTTCTGTAGTAGTTGCAGTTATCTCAGTATCTTCTGTTTCTATAATTGTAGTTGAAGATTCTGGGTCAGTGGTAATTGTAGTTGTCTCAGTATCTATTGTTTCTGTTATAATGTCCTCTGCTTGAGAATCTGCATTTTCACTTAATTGAACTTCAATAGTAGGACGTTTAAAAGCATTAGGACTAGCAAAAGCCCAAGCACAAATTACCATAAAGCCCGTCAAACCTGCTAAGATGGCAGGACTTACAATACCTTGGTCATTTACTTCTTCTTGTTCTGTACTCATATCAATATAGCTCCAAATTTTAGATATTATAATACCAATTCACTTTAAAGATGTTACCAATAGTTTCAGAGCTTAAATGTCTAATAATTGCCTGAAAATATCGTCTTCAGGACTTACGCATTGAGAACGAGTATTAGGTATCTGAGATTGCTTTCGGTCCGGAATGCTGCACAAACCAAAACGCTGTCGCTTGCGCTTCGCAAAGCTGCGAGTCGCGCAATGACAGAAACACGTTATTTTGCGTAAGTCCTAGTCTTGTCAAAGTTTTGAGTAGATAAAATCTGACTTCTAACTTCTGACTTTTGTGAAAGGGTATAACTTTTATTGAAGAGTATATCCTAAATAACTTTAAAATTAAGGATTTTTTTGGGCAGTTCAATAACAAATGTGCAAATTAAATTTTCTAGCTCAGGAAATAGAAGAGAAGATTAGTAATTTTGTATAGTACAACACTTATCCAGGAACACTCATAAATTTGTAATTAATTTTGTTCCCCTACTTAATAAGACTTTAATTTTAAATTTTATCGATGAACCACATCGTCACAACCAAAATTTTGTAGGGACGTTGCATAAGGGCGTCCCTACAGTTGTCTACTCGAATAATAGTTATAGTTAGAGACGTTCCACAGGAACACCTCTAGAAAATTTTGATTAGTATTAACAGGACTAAAGCCATGTGAACCCAGAAACCCGGTACGAGGGTAGATTATTACCGCTCAAAACAACGATTTATCCTAGAAACCGGGTTCCTCCCGTGTAAGTCCTAATTAACTAACCAACTTGATAAGCGGTACTAAGTCCCCAAAAAAGAAGAAAGACTATACTACCCAAAATAATAATGGCAGAAATACTGATCGCTTTGGGGGTATCTGCTCCCTTAAATTTCATTATTCCACGGTCGAGGTCTGACATTGTATTTCTCCTAAACTTTACTATTGATTTTAACCGAGAATTTCTCGAAATATATTTACCTATTACTGTATTTTCTAATAGTTTGGTGACAGATTCCTCTGGAATTTTAAAATAATAATAAAGATTAACAATAGTCATTTAGGGAGTAGGGAGTAGTTAGGGTTTGCGCTTCTTAAGTCTTTTTTTTAGGAGTAGGGGAGCGCTTGAGTAGGGGAGCAGGAAAGTAATTTTTTTGCCCAACGATGTGCCTAAAATAGTAACTTGAGGAGCATTAAGCAGCTCAAAATCAGGTACTTTTTCCCGACCTAAAATGACTAAAACCTTTATATCTAAATGCTTTTATATTTCATCAGCAAATCCTACTTATGGGCGATTACATAATAACGCCAAGGAGCAGGATAACCTTCAATAGTTAGTGAGGGATCGTGAGGATGAAGAAATTCTGGTAAACTATCAATATTTGCCCAAGTAGTGCGTCGTTGCTCTTGAATGGACAAAGGTTCGGCAAAAAAACAATGGATATCGCTAAACCCTGCTCTCCCTATCCAATTTTCCAAGCAAGACTTAGTAGGAAGAAACCAAATACCCCGCGCTTGAGCATAACGTTTTTGGGGTGTGAGTGCCACTGGTAAATCTCCAGGAATACCCTGACAGTCAATAATAATTTCACCTTTAGGTGTTAATGCTTCTCGCATTTTGCGTAATAAACTAATAGGGTCGGTGTGATGATAGAGAATACCCAGGCAAAAAATGGTGTCAAAAAATTGGGGGTAGTAGTGAATGTGTTCAACTCCTAAAAGTTCAAATACTAGCATTTTTTGTTTGACAATATTTTGGATAAGTTGAAAATTCCAGAAATGTTTGGTGTAGGGTTCAAAACCGATGACTAA
Source organism: Okeania sp. (assembly GCF_035285525.1). Lineage (GTDB taxonomy): Bacteria > Cyanobacteriota > Cyanobacteriia > Cyanobacteriales > Microcoleaceae > Trichodesmium. The sequence goes on from NZ_JAYKGW010000028.1 coordinate 19,630, forward strand.
TTCTGGTTGTTGCTCTGCCATCCGAAACATAAAATAACCGTTGTGACAACCAATATCAGCAACTTTACGATTTTTCAGAGAACTAATATGGGGTAAAATGCGTTCCCATTTCCAGTCGGAACGCCATTCTGCATCTATGGTTATGCCAAATAGTTCAAAAGGACCTTTTTTCCAAGGGCAAAATAATTGCAAGGAGTTGTGAAATATTTGTTTTTGCTCTGTGGAAAGTTCGTCAGGGCGACCAACTTTGATGACTGCACTGGAAAAGTCAAAAAAGTCACTTTGAATATCTGTTATTGTTTGTACTGCTTCGTAATATTTTTGAGTAGAAGGTTCAAATAATTTTGTTTTTCTTTCTTGACGAATTTTTAATATTTCTTCTGTGTTGATGGGGATGTTATATTTATATAAATAATCTGGGGAAATATAGTCAATATTTTTGTTAAACATAAGTTCAGAGAGGGAACAGGTAATTTCAGTTATCAGTTATCAGTTATCACTGGAGTTTAGACTAACAGTCAGAGGCTTGAAATACTGAGTTAAATATTTTTTCATCCCCGAATAAGGCGAGGCTTTATACCTCATTTTTTGGTAAGAGTTCCAGTTTTTTTTATTAGGACTTACGCAGAAACCGGGTTTATTTAGGGAAATTTATATAATTGATAATTTATGGATAAGATGAGAAATTTAGAGTAGAATATATAATTAATTTTGCATAAGCATTTAGTGATTAAATATGAAGTTTTTATATATAAGCATTCAGCTATTAGCATTCAGCTAGCTTCCTGGGGAAGAACTGCGTTAACAGCTTTTTAAAGAATCAAGCAAAGACTAAGGTTAGCTGACAAAAATGTTTCATTCATAACTTTTAATTCTCCTTGACTACTAATTCCTTCTTCCAAGATAATATGTTAATAACTCATAGCTGACGACTGAATGCTTACGTTTTTATTTGTCAATATCAATGGTTTTATATTTAATCACCAAACCCCAATTTATTCTAAAATTTTAATCAATCAAATTACCATATTTATTCATAAAATCTAAGAGAATTTTTTGATGAAACTCACCAAGCGATCGCTCCATTCCTGCATTTTCAGAATAAGCTTTACCTGCCTTAATTTCTCCGGTTGTTAATAACCCCATATCCCAACCTTCTCCCAAAACTAAATCTTTTAATTCTACAGTTAAAGGAGCATAAAATACATGACGAACAACATGAGTATCATAGTAAACACCAAACTCCCAAACTGTATCAGGAGCATAACTTATTTCTTCAATTAATTCTCGTTTCATAGCCACTTCTGGTGTTTCTCTTGGTTCAATATGACCCCCAAAAAAAGCCCATTTACCAGGATGAGCAATACCAGAAATATCATCTCGTAATTGTAAGAGAAATTTTCCTTGTCGGTAAAGAATAGCGATCGCCACATGAGGTAAATTATTGTTATTCATAATTCTGATTTTTCTATTCTTTCTAATTCTTGTATGTAAAAATCTCCAACATCTTGATTCCCCATTTCGGGAACTACAATACTTTGATAATGTACTTTTCCTTTAACTGTAATTTCTGTTCCTATTTTTGGTAAATTTGTTTTAGTAAGTATCCAAATACTCCCGGTATTATCTTTAAGTTCATAAGCACCTGTTTCTATAAACGGAGCAATACTTTCTACAGTACCTTTTAAATGTACTTGATTATCAATTTTACCTTTGCTTTTAATTTTCTCAATTCGACTGACATTAAGATTCAATTTTATAGCAGTTTGTTCAATTTGACTGCAACTAATTACTCCCATCACCAAAAACATAATCAAAATAGTTCTAAATTTATCAAATGATGAATTTAATAAACTAGAATTAAGCAACGAAAAGCTGAAGGAAAATTTATCTAATATTTTGATATAATTCATCTCAAAAGCTTTTTTCTTGGGCGGTCTAGTCATCATCAAAACTTTTTCCTTATTTACATCATAATTTTCTATTTCTTACTATAGGAATTAGCAATTATTACATCATATCAATATCAAGATTAAATTCCTGCATCTAATTTATTTGTCAAAATACAAAATACTTCTTTTCTCCATACCTATTCCCAGTTAAATCTTCCCTATTTAATATAATTCATCTCGAAAGCTTTTTTCTTGGGCGGTCTAGTCATCATCAAAACTTTTTCCTTATTTACATCATAATTTTCTATTTCTTACTATAGGAATGAGCAATTATTACATCATATCAATATCAAGATTAAACTCCTGCATCTAATTTATTTGTCAAAATACTTTTTTTCTCCATACCTATTCCCAGTTAAATCTTCCCTGTTCCCTAAAAGCGATCAATTTTTGGCTTTCTTCACCCATTGAGAACCACCCGACTAAACTCAACTTAAACCCTAAAAATTAAACATTATTTTTATTTACTTAAAACATCACAAAAACTACTTTTATATCTTGATAATTATAATATTATTATTCTGTTGATAATATACAGCATATTACCAGCTTATAACTTACCAATACTAACATTCAAACCTCTCTAGTCCAGAAATTTTGCTTCCTAGTAATGTACCCGACTAAAAAATCCAATTTTAAAAAATCAAAACCGAAAATAACAATGACAAATAAATTAGATGGTAAAGCACTGGCCAAAAAAATCAAAGCAGAACTCCAACAAAAAATTCAATCTCTACAAAATCGAATAGGTCGCCCTCCTGGTTTAGCAGTATTAATGGTTGGAGATAACCCTGGGAGTGCAGTCTATGTCCGTAACAAAGAAAAAGCTTGCACCAAGGTAGGTATTACCTCCTTCGGAAAACATTTTCCAGAGCAAACATCTCAAGCTGAACTAACCCAAGTCATTCAACAATTAAACCAAAACCGACAAGTAGACGGTATTCTGGTACAACTACCCCTGCCAAAACATTTAGATTCTACCTCATTACTTTACCAAACTGACCCTAGCAAAGATGTAGATGGACTCCATCCCATGAACCTTGGACAACTGATCCGTGGCGAAAAAGGTTTACGCAGTTGTACTCCCGCAGGAGTAATGCGCTTGCTACAAGAATACAACATTGAATTACAAGGAAAACAGGCCGTTGTATTGGGGCGAAGTATTTTAGTAGGCAAACCAATGGCATTAATGTTATTGGAGGCCAATAGTACCGTAACTATCGCTCATTCTCGGTCTCATAATTTGGCAGCCATAACTAAAAATGCAGATATACTCGTAACTGCGGTAGGTAGACCAGAAATGATTAGTGCTGAGATGGTCAAACCAGGAGCAGTAGTAATAGATGTAGGAATTAACCGAGTTACAGATGAAGCGGGTAATAGTCGATTAGTAGGGGATGTTGAATTTGAATCTGTAGCAGAGATAGCAGAATATATCACCCCTGTACCTGGCGGAATAGGTCCGATGACTGTAGCAATGTTATTACAAAATACTGTAGAACGTTGGAGCAGTTTGGTGGAATAATCTGATTTACACTAATTTTGATAAAAACAAAATCAAACCTGGAGTAAAACTTTACTTTCAACGTTATTCTCCAGGCATTATTTTTTACCTTTTCTTTGACTAATATCACCCCCAAAGAAACCGGGTTTCTAACTTTCCCCACTACCTACCCTAATAAAAAGACTACCTCCTACCCCCAAAGAAACTGATTTTCTAGCTTAGTCCCTACTCCCTACTACCTGCCCTAACAAAAAGACTTTTTTCAGCAAATCCTATTTAGGATTGAAACAATAAAGTGTATAATTTATGGTGCTAATGCCAAATAATGGCCACCAACTTAATCCTATGGTCTCTCAATTACAAATAGATACAACTTTTGACCTATCTACCTATTTAAAAGAGCAAAAAGCTCTAGTGGAAAAAGCTCTTGACAATTCTATTACTATAATATATCCAGAAAAAATCTATGAGGCAATGCGCTACTCTCTCCTAGCAGGTGGTAAGCGCTTACGTCCAATTCTCTGTTTAGCTACCTGTGAATTAGTAGGTGGAAATATAGAAATGGCAATGCCTACTGCTTGTGCATTAGAAATGATCCACACCATGTCCTTGATCCATGATGATTTACCCGCAATGGATGATGATGACTATCGCCGAGGCAAATTAACTAATCATAAAGTCTATGGTGAAGATATTGCAATTTTGGCAGGAGATGGTTTACTAGCTTATGCTTTTGAATTTGTGGCTGCTCAAACTAAAAATGTATTACCACAAAAAGTCTTAGAAGTCATTGCTAAGTTAGGAAAAGCTGTTGGAGCAGCAGGTTTAGTGGGAGGCCAAGTAGTGGACTTAGATTCCGAAGGTCTTGCAGAAGTATCTGAAGAAACCCTAAGTTTTATTCATACTCATAAAACAGGGGCTCTTTTAGAAGCTAGTGTGCTTTGCGGAGCTATACTGGCAAGTGCTTCTCAAGATAGTTTAGACAGACTTTCCTGCTATGCTCAAAATATTGGTTTAGCTTTTCAAATAGTAGATGATATTCTAGATATTACTGCTACTACAGAAGAATTAGGGAAAACTGCTGGAAAGGATATCGCAGCTCAAAAAGCTACCTATCCGTCAATTTGGGGATTAGAAAAATCTCGCTCTCAAGCTCAAATATTGGTTCAGAATGCCAAGGCAGAATTAGAAGTTTTTGGAGAAAAGGCAATGCCACTAACATCCTTAGCAGATTATATAGTCAGCCGTACTAACTAGAGGGGGTTAACATGGAGAATATTGGTGAAATTATGAATAACCATGTTCTATGGGTTGCTCTCCTAGCTTGTTTTATAGCTCAATTTTTGAAGATGGTTGTAGAGCTATTTCAATATCGCAAGATTAATCTCAAAGCTTTATTCGCAAGTGGAGGGATGCCTAGTTCCCATTCAGCATTTGTAGTAGCATTGGCAGTAGGTGTAGGTCAAACAGAAGGTTGGGGTAGTCCAGAGTTTGCCCTGGCTTTAGTTTTTGCTATTATCGTGATGTATGATGCGGCCGGAGTCCGTCAAGCTGCAGGTTTACAAGCTAAAATTCTCAATCAAATAACGGATGAATTGTTTCAAGAAGACCATCATCTTAATCAAGAGCGTCTCAAAGAATTGTTGGGTCATACTCCTGTACAGGTTATAGCAGGTTTTTGTTTGGGAGTAATTGTATCTTGGGTAGGGAGTTTTAGCTATTAAATAAAATCTTTTTCTGGTCAAACAACTATAAAGTTAAATTTTTTTTGCGTTACATTACTGCTTATGCAAAATTGATTGTATAAGTCTATTAGTAAGATTAATTACACATTATTAGTATTAGATATATCCAATCTAATCAAGAAATTATCAATTATTTCTCTATCTTTTCTATTCCTTCTCTCCAGTAGAAAATCAATTCTACACAACTACCTATTAATTAGGTAATTGAATTTTAGGACTAATTAATGTTACTTTACTACTATCTACAATAAAAACTAAAAATCCGCGATCGCTTAAATTGAACATACTATTTGTAGCAGTTTTATGTTTCTTGGTATAGGTTACTAATAAGAAAGGTTTTTGCCCATAAGCAACTAAACCAAGATTACGTCCCAAACTTCTTTCTAACTGTAAAGCTATTTCTGGTTGATTATTATAATCCACTAAAACAGCATAGCCACTTCCTAAAGGTTCAGGATTAAAACCTATTTCTGGAGGTGCAGCTAAACGGTTATTAGGAGGTTTAGTCTCCTGACTCGGTTTAACTACATAAGCAGGCAACCCGACAATATCTTGAACATATTTTGCCCAATCACTGGCTACATCTTTGTCATCAAAACCCCGAATACTACTAACAGTCAGACTAATGTAGCGACAGACATTTATTATAATATCTGGTGGTAAGGTGCGACGAACTATATCTTGATTTTCAGGTGTCGTTGTAACTATTACTAATAAGTATTCACCACTACCAGGAGATTGACAATCATCTATAGCAATAGCATATTTTTGCTCAAGTGTCAAGAATAACGAGCATAAAAAAATTGAGACTATTAATTTTTGTAGTCTCCCCAACCAAGGTTTGTTTTGTTGCAGTTGAGTATCAGTCATTTCAGTTTAATTTAGGGAGTGGGGAGTGGGGAATAGTTAGGGTTTGAAAAAAGCAGAGTGTAAGGGGTGAGAAGTGCGAAGTGTGGGAAAGGTGAGGAGAGTGGGAAGAGAGAGAAAGTAGGATGGATAACTTTACCCTGATTTTTCTGTGCTTATCTATCCAAAATCTGTTCCTTTTTGATTTTTCGCCGTGTATGAATAACTAAAAACCGTTTACTTTTTCACAACCTAAAAAGGCACTTACCTTTACCTATAAATGGGAGCGAGATTTAATCAGGAAGCCCTAGTTAGGAGAAATGAATGAATATTAATGATAGAGAAATGCGTTTCTGATCGGGAATTAGACAAAATTATTTATATATTGATATTGATATATATTGAACTAGATTTTGGTTTTTGATTAGCTCTTTGAGTAATCCTTACCAACCGACAATTTATATTGTATATAACTAATTTTATCCAAATACCTTAAGTAAGATCAAAGCTCATAATTTACAAAACCTTTAGCTCTTTAGATTACAGAACTCCTCTAAAAAATCTTAACTGAACTGTCTTGAATTTTAGAACAGGTGTTGGAAAAGTTGGCGTCTTGATTTTTCTCCCATAGTCAAGCTAGAATAAATAATTTTTGTAGCTATTTGAACCTAAAACCAAGTGCTTTTTAGTTACTAAAGCTCATGGATGTTAGTACACATAAATAGACAGATTCAATATTCTCACTTTTCCCTACTCCCTACTCCCTACTCCCTACTCCCTACTCCCTTAATTTGCTAGAGAAGCTAAAGGTTCAGGAATATTATCTGAAGGTGCTTGAAATTCTCCAGTAATTACAAACTCTAACCTTAACTTCAACCAAGTAATAAATTGAGGGTTAGTAGAAATAATCGCTGCTGCTGGTTGAGGAGATTTTTCTTTAATGCTAGCTATTTCGGGAGCTTCTAAAAAAGCAGGTTGAGGAACTAACCAAAAATCAATTTCCTTTTCCTTCTCGTGATAATCTCTTGTCCGTTCCCTCAAAACTTCTTCTAGAGGTTCTTCCTCCAGTAAGAATTTTTGACTAGCTAAAATGTAATAGTAAGTTTGCATTTCCATCAATAAAATTAGACCTTAATAATTATAACTTGCCATGAATAGCAAATTTCATTTCCCGGACAGCTCGTTCCATACCTACGAGTACCGCCCTAGAAATAATTGTATGACCAATGTTAAGTTCTTCCATACCCTCCAGACAAGCAACTGGATAAACATTCCAGTAAGTGAGGCCATGTCCAGCATTAACCCGGAGTCCAGCAGTGATCGCCATTTTACATCCATCTGCCAAAACAGTCAATTCCTGATGGCGTTTGGCCTCATTCTCCGCTTCCGCATAAGTGCCTGTATGGAGTTCAATAAACTTAGCCTTAATTTCGACAGAAGCCTCTATCTGCGCTCTTTCAGCATCAATAAACATACTTACAGGAATATCTGCACCCTGTAACTGGGCTACAACTTCTTTCATTTTCGCCAGATTTCCTGCTACATCCAAACCACCTTCAGTAGTCACTTCTTCCCGACGTTCTGGTACAAGAGTAATGTAGTCCGGTTTAATATCCAGAGCGATCGCCACCATCTCCTCAGTAGGGGCCATTTCTAAATTCAAATGAGTTCTTACTGTTTGTCGGAGAATACGAACATCTCGTTCTTGAATATGACGTCGGTCTTCCCGGAGATGGACAGTAATACCATCAGCACCAGCTAGTTCAGCTAAAACTGCTGCTGCAACTGGGTCAGGTTCTACAGTTTGTCGCGCTTGTCGAATTGTGGCAACGTGGTCGATGTTGACACCAAGAGTGGGCAATTTTTTTTCTCCTGATTAATTATTAAGTAGTCAAAGCTGATATTATATAGCAATCTTATAAATAGGTTGTAAAATTTTATAGTAGGGATTTCGTCTCCAAATCCCTTAGCGTTTGGGTTGGGAAACCAAACCCCTAAAGTTTTTCCTCACAAATCACTTTTTATGGCTGAGGTAATTATTAATTAGGGCTTGCTGAATAAATATCAAAGTTTTGATAGGGAAAGGTTTTAAGCTTTTCAGGTACTAATAAAGTATCAGCTTTTAGGTGATTTGAGTTGAAAAACCTAGGATTTTGGGCAAGATCAGGGCAGAAAATCAGGGTAAGATTCTTATGGCTACCTCTTCTATAATTCTTATTCCTCCTGGATTCTGGATTCTGACTCCTCCTTACTACTAAAAGACTTTTTCAGCAACCCCTAATTATTAATTGTTAATTTTGGTCTCCAAATCCCTTGGCGTTTGGGTTGGGAAACCAAACCCCTACAGTTTTTTCTCACAAATCACTTCTTATGGCTGAGTTAATTATAGCAATTCCCATACTTGTAAGGTACAGTTTTATATCCCCCCTTGCCCCCCTTTGAAAAGGGCGAAGTGAACAAAAAGTCCCCTTTTCAAAGGTGGATTTAGGGGGATTATCAATGTACCTTACAAGAAAAGGCAAATCCTATATTAATTATTAATTATTAATTATTAATTATTAATTATTGAGAAGCTCTTCTAACTTTTGCTTAACTGCCTGAATATCCTGCCACATTAACCATTTTGGTTTGCCTGGTTCCTTAGAAGGGTTGCGTAAAAGATATGCTGGATGAAAAATAGGCATACAAAGTCTTCCTTCCCATTCTATCCATTGACCCCGAATTTTAGTAATACCTCGCTTATCACCAGTTAAAGCTTTAACTGCTGTTGCTCCAGTTAACAGAATAATTTTCGGGTTAACAAGACGTATTTGCTCTAATAAATAAGGTTTACAAGCTTCTATTTCTTTTAGAGTAGGAGTTCGGTTTTCTGGTGGCCGACATCTAATTGCGTTAGAAATATAAATGTGGCGATCGCTACTCAGTTCTACAGACTGTAAAATTTTATCAAGCAGTTGCCCAGACTTACCCACAAAAGGGAGACCTTGTTCATCTTCACTTTGACCAGGTGCTTCCCCAATAATCATAATTTCTGCTTCGGGGTTGCCTCTACCAATAACAGCATTAGTCCGGTTTTTTCCTAGTTCACATCTCTGACATTGGTTACAATGAACTTTTATTTCCTCCATTGTTTGATATGTTCCAGATGGAATAGGAATTTTTGCATCTGTGGGAATGAGACTAAAATCGGAGGTAGAGTCAGGGGTAGATACTGAGGAGTCATTATTATTTGGCAAGTCAAAAAGACTAAGTTGTTTTTCGGTAGACATAATTTCAGTTATTAGTTAAGGGAGTAGGGAGTAGAGAGTAGGGAGTAGGGACGTTTCGCTGCGCGACATGAAACGCATTTTTGCCGGTGCAACGTCCCTACAGAGTCAAGAAGTTTTAGGTAGAAAGTCTTAAGATTCAAGGCCATTAGATATCTCTAAAAAGGGAGTAGGGAGTAGTTAAGAGTATAGAAAATAAAATCAATTCTTATTCATAAATTATGAATGATTTCTTCTTATTGCTCATTGCCCATTCCCTCCATACCTCTTTTCTGGAGAAGTTTATTAATTAGAATATAAATATAAAATAGATTGTAAGTTAGTTTGAGCCGAGCAAGTCTTATTTTTGACTTTTGACTTCCGTAAAACAGTATTAGTCTAGTACAACAGTCGAAGCAAAGGGTAAGGACATTTCTAAATCCTGAAACTCTTTCATATTCTTCTGTTCCCACTTAAGTGTTCCCTATCAGTAGTTCCAGGACAGAATTATGTCATCTATCCATATCTTTAGCGATCGCGCTGATGCGGGGGAAAAATTGGCCGAAGTTGTTTTTACCGAATTTTGCCATCAACAGTTGACCAGAGATTGGCCACTTAAACCTATTGTTTATGCTCTACCAAGAGGGGGGTTGCCAGTAGCAGTACCAGTTGCTCGTCGATTAGGTTGTCCATTGAATGTGGTGGTAGCTAAGAAAATTACTTTACCGTCTAATCCAGAATTAGCTCTTGGTGCTGTGACGGTAGATGGTTGTTTAGTTTGGTCAAAGCAAAAACCACACAGTTTAGGAGTTCAATATTCTCTAATTGAAAAAGCACAGCAAAAAGCGTTCTCTCAGTTAGAAAAACTGAGTTCTGGAAAACCTAGAGTTAGTTGTTTAGATAGGTTAGTAATTTTGGTTGATGATGGTATAGCTACAGGAATGACGATGGTAGCTGCAGCAAAGTCTATTCAGTTACAGAAACCGAATGCTATTTGGATATGTGTACCACTTGCACCACAAGAGTTGCTTGCAGCGTTGAGAGAATGTTGCGATCGCTTAATTGTGTTAGAGAGCCCGCACCCATTTTTGAGTGTAGGTAGATTTTATTATGAGTTTACTCAAGTAGAAACTGAGGTTGCTTTGACTTGTTTGCAGCAGCAAAGGGAATGGTTGTAATCAGTTATCAGTTATAAGTTACGATCAAACTTACCCATGAATGTTATTGATAGTAGACTGACACAGCTAAAACTGTGCATTAGCTTTTTTAATATAGGACTAAGGCGATGAATCCTAGTGTTAGTAGATGTTTCACTTTAAATGGTGCAATAGCTGTAGGTTGGGTTGAGGTACGTAGTGGACCGTTTCACCTAAAATAGTACATGATTGTTTGTGATTGCGAACGAATGTGAAGCAATCTCCAGACACTTTTCTATTGTACAGTTTTAGATGAAGCAATGCAGTAGGGTGTGTTTTTGCGCTTGGCAAAGCTCCGCTTTATATAGCAGTGTATTTTGGCAAAGGAACTTTGTATACACTTTTATAACAAACATTTACCATGCTTAGTATAATAGAAGAAAAATTAACTACAGGACTTACGCAAAGGTACTATCTATAGAGTTCAAAAACTATTGCGCAATAGTTTTAAACGCTATATATGTGGTCTGGTGGGTAAGTCCTCAACTAAAAAAATAGGTAGGTTATGACACAAGTAATCCTTACACAAATTATAAATCAACTTGAGATGCTTGAGCGATAAGAACTGCAAAAACTTAATCAAAAAATTCAACAATACCTAACTAAAAGAAATCGATTAGACCCGGAAGATGCTTTGTCATAAATCTTTAATAAATTCTGGGACTGTAAAGGAAATTAAAACTCCATCTTATCAACCAATAACTGAACGACAACTGGTTCAAATAGAGGAAAAACCTATTTCTGAAACAATTATTGAGGAACGTCGTTAAATGACAATTTATTTTTTAGATAGTAGTACATTAGTCAAGCGTTATATTAGTAAAATTGGTTCTACTTGGGTTTTGGGTTTATTCGATTCTGATTTAGATAATAAAATATTTATTACTGCTATTACCCAGGTAGAGATTATTGCTGCTATTACCAAGATATCGCGTGGTGGAAATATTAGTGCGACAGATGCAGCAAAAATTAATCATCAACTTAGACAAGACACTCTTCAGGAATACCAAATTATTGAAATTACTGAAAGTATAGCGCTGCGCGCAGGGAACAGGGAACACAGAAGGTGGGAACAGGGAGAATAAATGGCCGATAATATAACGCTTTTAGCTATTGGACAGCTCCTGCAATTTGTAAAGATTAAGTGCGCACATTGCTATATTATTAATTTGGGAATGACATTTGCTGAAACTTAAGGTTTAAGGGGTTATGATGCTATTCAGTTAGCAGCAGATTGTACTATTAATTCTCTCTGTTTAGCTTATAATTTACCTATTATTACTTTTGTCTCAGCGAAAAAAGAACTAAATTTAGCTGTTTTGAATGAGGGATTATTGATAGAAAATCCTCAGAATTATTCATATTAATATGTTGAAAACTGAATAAATAATTAATCATTATGCCTACAGAAACCTGAGTTGTTGGAATTAATTTTTATCCTTGTAACCTACCATTTTTAATTAACCGGGTATCATAATCATGGTGCGTTATGCTTTTAGTCCGGAATGCTACGCCAACGCGGTTCACACCCTACTGGACTGAAATATTAAGAGCGATCGCGCCATTCATTATTTCAAAAACAGGATTTACGCAGTGACTCTAGATATAGTGCTAAAAACGACGGCCTCATCGTTTTTCAACTCTATATGTAGTACCTTTCCGTAATGAAAAAGATAGTTCATGTTGGTTATTTACAGAATCTTGAAGATATAAATCAATTAATTGTTGAGCAGTTATGCTTACTTTTTTGTCACTCTCAACAGTTTCCTCCCAACCAAAGATTGAAATTCCCATTGCTTCCCTTTTATTGCTTCCTCCAGTCTTTCAGAGGGTCGAAATACAAAAATTTCCGACTCATCTGCAACCATTTCTAAATTAGGCGACCTACTCAATAATAACAGTCGCACCTGATCATCCAACAAATAACTAAGTGAAATCAAATCTCCCGTATTAGTATAATTATCGCCTATATCACTCAACAATATTGGAGTATCCCTAGCATTAAGTTTTTTTGCAATCTCCGCATTAGAATAACTCAAACCCTTATTCCACCAAGTATCAGAAAAAGCACTGAGGGTACAGGATGCAATACTAGCAGTTAACAATATTGCTAAAACTACTCGCCAGTATTTTTGACTCAAGTATCTCCCCAATAAATAAGCAACTGATAAATATATTGCCGGAAAACAAGAAATTAGATAACGGGTGACAGCAGAGTGTCGTCCACCCGACACTAAATCTGGTATTACTAATATCATAAAAGGTATGAAAATAGAAGTCAGGATAAATAATTTTGTGGAAAGATTACAAGAACGACAAACTTTATAAATTCCACAAGTAATAATAATTAGAAATAACAATCTGAGTAAATATATGCCATTATTATCAAAACTAAAATCTCTAAAATTTACATCAATAAACAAGGATGAAAAACTCAAAACCCAGTTTTCTACTAAAAAATTGAAGCTGACTGATTCTCTTACCCAATTTGTTCTATCATAAACTCTTTGCAGATTATTAATTACTATAATTATCCAAGGAAGATAAAGAATTATTATTACTACTGAAGCTCTGAAAAAATCCAGAGGTAACGTTTTAATTAAAAGCTGAAATTTTGATAAATTAGCTTTATTTTTAGAAGAATTTATTTTTGTATAATTTGATAAAAAACAATTGCTAATCACAAATATCCCATGAGAAATAAGAGTTAAAGAAAAAAACAAATGGGTATATAAACCAAGAGCCGAAACAATACTATATAATCCCCATTTTTTCCAACTCCGAGAATCTAAAGCTTGCCATAATAAAATACTGCTAGCAATAGTTAAAACAGTAACTAAACTATATTGTCTTGCCGTTTGAGCAAATAAAATTTCAACAGGGGATAAAGCTAAAAATATAGTTGCCAGTAAAGCAGTTAAATGGGAATTAAAAAGTTGTCTACCTAGAATATATATTAATGGCAAAGACAATAAACTAATTAATGCTGGTAAACTACGAGATGCAGTGATAGAACTACCAAATTTTTGCATCCATAACCGACCTATTAAATAATATAAAGGTGGATGATGGGGATTTTCAAATGCTAGAGATTTGAGAGTACCTGCAAAAGTGCTTTGCGGTTTAATTTGTTGATATTTTTGTAGTTGTTGAGCTGGAATAATTTGGTTTTGATATAATTCTGGGTCAATATAACCCCGGCTAAAACCTGCAACTCTTAAAGAAGTATGTACTTCGTCATACCAATAGACTTTTTTATCAAGGTGGAAAAAACGGAATCCTATTCCTAAAGTTATGGCAATAATTAACAAGATAATTAGGGGTTGAAAAAATACTTTATGGTTAAATTTAAGAGTCATTCTAGTTATAAATTATTAGTTATCAGTACCTTGATTTAGATTTAAAATCGGAGGCTTCAAATACATATAGCAATCCTAGATAAATAGGTTATAAAGTTTGATTGTAGGTTTGGTCTCCAAATTCCTTAGCACTTGGGTTGGGAAACCAAACCCCTACAGTTTTTTCTCACGAATGATTTCATGTTGCCATAATTTTTTGGTTTTTTCCTAGAAATAAGAGAATTCAAACCTTCTTTATTATGTCAAGTATATAGATACAGCGCTTTCCATTTCAGTAAACCACAGTAGATATCTCCAGAAAAGAGGGAACAGGAAACAGGAAGAAAGAATTGATAATTTATGGATAAGAATTGATTTGATTTTTGATTTTTGGAGATGTCTAGTGGGGATGTTCCATGGAACATCCCTACAAAGTTTTGATTATGACAATATGGTTGATTTTGAATATATTTTTTACTTAACTTTAGGTAATACTAAAAGATCATATAAGTAGGTCAGCGCTATCCAATATATCTGAGTTATACCATTTAATAGAAGTTAAAATTAAAAACTTAAAAGTCAACACTTTCTAATGCCGAGAACAAATTTATCTAAATTTACGTCAACAAGTATAGTCAATAGATATCCAAAATATTTAACTTGTCTAGATTATAGCACTCTAAAACTATGATTTTCTCTCAGTCTAATTCTCTCAATAATTGTTTACTTGGTACTGCAACTGTAGCAGCAATTATTATTACTATCCCGACCATAGCAACTGCCAAAACTGCTCAAGAAGTAGCAGAAATTGCAGCACCAATTACTGTACAAATTAATAGTAATTTAGGTGACGGTTCAGGAATAATTATTGCTAAAAATGATCATATTTACACTGTCCTAACTGTTAATCATGTTGTTCAAGATTCTACTATTAAATATACTGTTAGAACTAATCAAGAAAAAGACTATCCAGTAATTGATATAGTCAATTTACAAACAACTGATGAAGAACCAGATTTAGCAATAGTTAAATTTAAAAGTCCCGATCCTTATCCAGTAGCAACTTTAGGTAATTCTGAACAATCAGTTATTGGTTCCCAAATATATGTTTTTGGTTATCCGGCAACTGGTGGTTTATTTGGTACAGATAGAGCCCCAGAATTATCTCCAGGATTAGTAACCAGTCGCCCAAAAACTCGCCCCGCAGGTTATACTTTACGTTACCAAGCTGTTACTTGGAGTGGCATGAGTGGAGGTCCGGTTTTTGATGCCGATGGTCGTGTTATTGGTATTCATGGACAAGGTGAATTTGGTTTTGCTCAAACTAATTCTGGGGATGTAGCACCAATTAAAACTGGGTTTAATGCAGCAGTTCCTATTAATAGTTTTATTAGAAAATTATCTGCTGCTGGTATTAATCCATTAGACTTAATTTTGGATGATACTCCCACAGATAGTAATCCTATTTCCATCGTTAATCCTCAAAGTTCTGAAGCTCTATATTTTAAGGGTATAACTTATTTGGATCAGGGAGATGCTTGGGAAGCGATCACTAATTTTAATCTTGCTTTACAAAAAGAACCTAACAGTCCAGAAATATATTTTAATTTGGGTATTGCTCGAAGTTCATTATTGAATCATAACGAACTAATAACTAGAGGTCCTAATCCAATTAAAGATTATACTAAAGCTATTGAACTTAATCCTGGTTATGCTGATGCTTATTATAATCGTGCTATTGCTTATTATCATAATAGTGTAACTTATCAAAAAATTGAAGATAAGGAACAAGCAAATAAACAACTTC
The DNA here is from genome assembly GCF_035285525.1 of Okeania sp. Taxonomy (GTDB): domain Bacteria; phylum Cyanobacteriota; class Cyanobacteriia; order Cyanobacteriales; family Microcoleaceae; genus Trichodesmium. The sequence continues at coordinate 35,263 of NZ_JAYKGW010000028.1, forward strand.
AGCAAGCAATAAAAGATTTACAAAAAGCAGCAGAACTTTATCAGCAAGGTGGCAGATTTAATGCTTATCAAGACACCATAATTTTAATTCAAAAGTTTAAGGATAGGGAGTAGGGAGTAGGGAGTAGGAAGTAGAGAGTGGGGTAGTAGGGAGCTGGGGAGTAGGGACGTTCTATGGAACATCCCTAAAAAGTTAGGAGCAGCGGGAAGTTATACCAATTCCCATGCATTATTGCTATATTTGAGGAATACTTCAGTTATCAAATAATTACCACAAACCAAATCATTTTTTACCAATTTCAGCTAAGTTAATGTTAATTTTTATGATGTTGACTTCTCCTCCACTCCCTTGCTCCCCTACTCCCCTGCTTAATCAAATGTAGAAAAGTTTTTGAGAAATGGTATTAGTATAGTGGGGTATCTAATAAACCTAGTTTCTCTGCTATAACTCCCCGCTTCTCCTGACTCCTAACTACTCCCTAGTCGATTGTTTCACCTTAAATGGTGCAATAGCTGTAGGTTACAAAAATGTTTCTCCCCTACTCCCCTACTCCCCTACTCCCCTACCTCCCTACTCCCTAATGCACCATTTTAGATGAAACAGTCCATTACTCCCTACCCTAATTATTTTGATTTTGTCAGTACATTAATTTGATGTTGATGCTTAATTTTAAGAGATTTAACAATTCCTTGAAGCTGAATTTCATAGTTTTGTTTTAATTCTTGAATTTTTTGCTGAAGCTGACGATCATGTTCATTAGTTATATATTGTATAGTTTTTAACCTTGATTCTTGATGACTTGCTTCTAATTCCTTGATTTTATTTTGGAAATGATGTTGATGTTTTCCTTCTAAAGATTTAATAGTTTCTGTCAGCCTTTGTTGATGTTTATTCTCTAAAAGAGCAATTTCTTGCCGATATTTTTTGGCCAAAGATTTAGTTAACTGTTTAATTTTTTGCTGATTAATTGCTTCTAATTCTTGAAATTTTTGCTGATATTCCATTTGCCAAAATTGATTATTTTCTTGAAGTTTCTGTTGATAACTTATTTCTAAATCTGTGATTTGATGAGAATATCTATCTGTTAACTCTTCTATTGTTTCTTGGGTTTTAGATTCGGTTAATGCTAATTTTTCTATATGTTTAGTTTCTAATAATTTAATTTTCTCCTTTAGTTGATTTTCAAGTTTAACTGTCTCTATCTTATGTTTCTGATTATCTATTTCTAATTGTTTTATTTTATCTTGATATTCAGTATGTAATAATTTAACTTCCTGTTTTTGTGCGTCCTCGATATCGTAGATTTTATCCTGAGTTTCTCGTAATTTTTTTTCATAATTTTTAGTTTGTTTTTTTAAGCGCTTTTCCAATAACCAATAAGCAAAACCAACACCTGCTAGACAACCAACAATTGTACTGAGTATAAATAATATGGTGGGCATAATTCTGACTATCTCCTTATTGTTCTTCTAAATATCTATAAACTATTTAACCGGAAATGATATAATATCTATACGTAGGGCGTTTAGTTTCCAAATCCCATTTTTGAGCTTGGTTTGGAGACCCAACCACTACAATTTTTTCAGAAATCATTTCTTATGACTATATAAGTAAATTACTTAAAAAAAAATAGTATTGTCAAAAAAATTATGTAAGCATTTCCTGCGAAATACTGTGCAAAAGGCCGTTAATTACAAGCCAGCCTCCAGGGTAGTAACTGCGGAATTAAGCTATTGCTTTTAGTTTTTGATACAGCCGTTTATTATTCAGCAATTTTATCTTACTACAAAAGCCTATTTTCAACTCTATACTCGTTTAAATCTCCTCCTTAAAGCTGATAGCTAATAGCTGAATGCTCTTACAAAATTATAGGGGCAAGTCTACCTAAAAGTATGGAAAATTAGCCATGCCATTTAGTTATCAAAACTTACCCCTATCAAATAGGCTAGATTGTCAAAATTTCTTGCCAAATTTATTGCCAAAATAAAATTACATTTTGCTTCGTGATCGCACAAACCTATCTAACCTTGCCATCCCTTTTTTTATAGTTTCTAAGTCAGTAGCATAAGATATCCGCACATGATCGTCAGCACCAAAAGCAATACCAGGAATAACAGCTACATTTTCCTCTGCTAATAAAGCTTGACAAAAATCCAGAGAACTGTTATAAATCTGACTAATGTTGACAAACATATAAAAAGCTCCCTCCGGTTTAGTGCAGGAAAGACCAGGCATATTATTAATTAACTCATAAATTACCTCTCGCCTTTCTGCAAAAGCTTGACGCATCTGTTCAATAAAATCTTGCGATGATTCCAATGCTGCGATCGCTCCATACTGAGCAAAAGTACAAACATTGGAGGTACTATGACTTTGAATTTTCACTGTAGCGTTAATTAATTCTACAGGTGCTGCCAAATATCCGATCCGCCAACCAGTCATGGAATAAGCTTTAGCAAAACCATTGCTAATAATAGTATTTTTAAATATATTTGAGTTAAGCGCACCAATACTCAGATGTTGAACATCATCATAAATAATCTTTTCATAAATTTCGTCTGATATAACTAAAATATCTTTCTCTACTATTACTTCTGCTAATGCTTTAAGTTCTGCTGGTTGATAAACCATCCCAGTTGGGTTAGATGGTGAGTTAAGCACAAATAATTTTGTTTGATCCGTAATAGCTTGACGCAGTTGTTCCGGTGTAACTTTATAACCAGTTTCTCGATCAGTATTTAAAATTATTGGTTCTCCACCTGCTAGTTTAACCATCTCAGGATAACTCAACCAATAAGGTGCTGGAATAATCACTTCATCTCCTGGTTCGATTAATGCTAACATCAGGTTAAATAAAGAATGTTTTCCTCCATTTGTGACAATAATATTTTCTGCTTTGTAGTTTAGGCCATTTTCCTCAGAGAGCTTATGAGCGATCGCTTCTCTCAATTTAGGTTCTCCTGCTGCTGGGCCATATTTTGTTTTATTTGCCTCTAGCGCCTTTTGAGCTGCTAGTTTAATATGTTCTGGAGTATCAAAGTCAGGTTCTCCAGCACTAAAACTACAAACATCTATTCCCTCAGCTTTCATTGCTTTTGCTTTAGCTGAAATAGCCAAAGTTAGGGAAAGTGGTACTTTGTCAACTCTTGTTGCCAGTTTCATTTTTTATCTATAATTTAGGTAATCAAATCTTTTATTTTAAATTGAATTTAATCATTATTCAACCTACAATGAAGTAAGGCAGAAGGCAGAAGGCAGAAGGCAGAAGGCAGAAGACAGAAGGCAGAAGACAGAAGGCAGAAGGCAGAAGACAGAAGTAAAGAAAAGGTTAGAAGGAAAAAATTTTTTGATTATTGCAGTGGGTTCCACCTTGATGAGGTACAAATATTAATTGTAAAGCTTTGTAGTGTGTGGATATTGCCCGCACAACTGTACCGCACAAAGAGGATAGAAGTCAACCCATCCCTAACTCGTCCTAAGAGACGAAGACAGGAGAAAGAATTATTACTTAATTTTTCTGCCAAAGTCAACCAAAATCCTAACTTTTTTAGCATATTGAAGAGCAAAAACCTTGTGCTTTTTCCAGACCTAGAAAGCCTACAATCTTTATATATCAATGCTTTTATATCATGACTTACATATTGAGAACGAGTTTTGGGCATTTGAGATTGCTATCCTGACGGACTGCGACCCATTCATGTCGCCGAGAGAAACGCTGTCGCTCGCAATGACCTAAATACGTTGCTTTGCGTAAGTCCTGTATATTTAATCAGCAAACCTTAATTACGTCAATCCATCTTCCCCACTCCCCTACTCCCCCACTCCCCTACTCCCCACTCCCTCTTAATAAACATATAGTCCAAAATCTTACGGTAAACTATTTGAAGAAAGGATAATATAGCAACCGCCAAGGCGGTTAGGACATGGACTAATGATGAATCAAAGACCACGGGAACAGTTGAAAAAGTGTTTCCTGTTCCCCGTTCCCTGTTCCCTGTTCTCTGTTCCCTGTTCCCTGTTCTCTGTTCCCTGTTCCCTGTTCTCTGTTCCCTGTTCCCTGTTCTCTGTTCCCTGTTCCCTGTTCCCTGCTATATGTAAGGATAATATAGCAACCGCCAAGGCGGTTAGGACATGGACTAATAATGAATCAAAGACCACGGAAACACTTTTTCAACTGTTCCTTATTCCCTGTTCTCTGTTCTCTGTTCCCTGTTTCCTGTTCCCTGCTATATGTTTTGAAAAATCTATAGGACTCAAACAAATTATGACATCTTATGCTACTACTACAGCTAGAGCCGAAATGACGGAAATTCGGCGTTTGAAAGGCTTACTACCCCCAGAATTACAAAGTTGGGTCATGGTAGAAAAGTCCATTGAAGTTAATCCCACACTAATTCGTAGTGAGGAAATAGGCAAAGACCAAGTAGAAATATCCATTGACCTAGTACGTTGGGAACAACTAGCATTAGACCAACGTAACCTATTATTCTGGCATGAAGTAGCCAGAATTCAAAACGATACAATTCCGAGAGATGGTTGGGAAATGGCTGCCCTCGCCATTGGTTTAGGAGGTGCTGTTGGTGAATTATGGGTTCAAGATGGCCTTCTTTTAGTTTTGGCCTTAGCTTTGTGCGGCATATCTGGGTTTAGACTGTACCAGAGAAATAATGGAGAGCGTAATCTAAAAGAGGCGATAGAAGCGGATGATAAGGCGATCGCCCTAGCTACTCGTTTTGGTTATTCACTGCCTAATGCTTATAAAAGTCTAGGTAGTGCCCTAAAAACTCTTATAGAAGAAACTCCTAAAAAACGGCAAAGGGCAAAATATGAAGCACGACTTCAAGCTCTCAAGCGTGGTGCAGCTAAAGCTAAAGCTAGGGTTAAAGGTAGCCGTGAAACTTCACGTTCTGAAAATATATACAACTAGAAAGGAAATATTGGGTGGGTTAGTTGGAAATTAATCAAAACTAAACTTGATAGGGAGTAATAACCCACTCAAATTTATCCTGGTTATTTTTGATGTTATAATAAAGAGGAAATAACTAAATTAATTGAAATAGTAGTTTGGCTTAGTGGCTATATACATTTTCTTTTTCCAGGTGGTAAGCATAGACTAATCTATGGTATTTCTCAAGCTAATGAGGTATTTATCTTAATTTATTTCTATTCTATTTCTTGTTCCCTCAAACCTAGATTTTTTTTTTACCTCAGCAGCATGAGAATTACTATATTAAAGAGATATTAAATAGAGTATATTAGTATTAAGTCATTAGACTAAAATTTTAAACTAGGGGATGGTCTAACCATTTAAGTGATTATATAAAAATCGCTTAAGCATAATTTGGTAATAATTATGAAGCTGATTATAGTAGGAAATCTCTAGTCAGAGACCTCAAGTTTTCATCTTCTCAGAAATAACCCTCGTAGAAACAATAATACTGTAGAAAAAAGGAACCAAGATTTTATGGTCAGCCAAACCTCAGAAACATCACAAACAGATATAAAAGTAACTTTTAGAGGAAAAACTCCTGTCATTAATTTGCCTGTTCGTTTTACCGTGTCAAAGGCAGAATCATTTCGGTTAACTTGCCAAGAACTTTTCTCTCAAGAAAATACTACAGGCAAGATTATTCTTAATTTTAGCAATACTAATTTCATAGATAGTTGTGGTATTGGTTCCTTGGTTACCAACCTCAAAAAAGCCAAAGAAAAAGATACAGATTTTATTCTTTGTGATGTTAATTCTCAAGTTATGAGTGTATTTACTCTAACTGGATTAGATAAAGTTTTGACTATCGAAAAATCCATACAACCAGAGGTTAAAAATAATCGTAAATCTGATGAAAATCAACTACCTATTACTCATCCTTCGATTAAATCTTGGGTGAAACGACTGATTGATATTGTTGGTGCTTTGGTAGGGTTATTTATTACATTTATTTTGTCTATACCAATAGTTATTGCTATTAAGTTTGATAGTCCTGGTCCGATATTTTTTGCTCAAACACGATGTGGTTGGATGGGAAAGCGCTTCCGAATGTGGAAGTTTCGCTCTATGTGTCAAAATGCAGAAGAATTAAAGAGTAAAATTAAAAATCAAGCTCAAGGTGCTATTTTTAAGAATGAAAATGACCCACGAATTACAAAAGTTGGAAAATTTTTGAGACGTAAAAGTTTAGATGAATTACCTCAGTTTTGGAATGTATTAAAAGGAGATATGAGTTTAGTAGGAACTAGACCGCCAACTCCTGATGAAGTAGAACGTTATGAAGTTCCTCAATGGCAACGTTTAGATGTTAAACCTGGTATGACAGGAGAATGGCAAGTTAATGGTCGTTCTCAAGTGAAAAATTTTGAAGATATTATTAGATTAGATTTAAAATACCAAGAGAATTGGAGTTTAATTTATGACATAAAATTAATTATTAAAACTGTAGTAATTCTCTTCAAAAAAAGTAGTGGAGCCTATTAGAATAATTTGATAGATTTACTGTGGGAGTTTATTTAATAATTTATAGATTTAAGCTTTACTTGTTGATTTTAAACTGAAATTATTTCCGGATATTTTACGCCTGAAAATTGTTTTGGCAAAATCTAATAATTGATAACTTCAGTAGTTCATAAAAACTTAGCTCAAATAGATTATTTAGTATTGAATAATTTTGTGGGATGACAAGAGTTATAGATATTTATTGAGTTGGATGAATTACTGAAGATTAACATCTGACAGTAAGGGATTATTTATCAGCTTTATTGTAAGCATTCAGCTATTAGCACCTCAGCAATCAGCTTTTTAATGAAGCAAACATTCCCTTAATTTCTCCTATATTTATCACTAAAGAATTGAAGCACAATAATAAAGAGTTTTAGAGTAAACTCTCTATTTCAAAGGATTACTCAAAAATTCAGGTTTACCAAAACTTTCTGAAAATGTTATAGGATATTTCAATTTGCTTTTAACCATACTTGAGCATGGAAATTAAACCTGGGAAATACTGCGATTCTACTTCATTTCATCTTAAGTTAATTGCTGATAGCTGACGGCTGAATGCTTACGCTTTATTATATAGCTATAAGAAATCTATTCGTAAGAAAAAAATTGTAGGGGTTTGGTCTCCAAATCCCTGATTAGTATTCCGCAAGAAATGCTGAATGTTAGGCAAAGAGCTTTTGTAAATAATCAAATAATTAAATCATACCTGATTTCTCCTAAAAAAGATTATTACTTTTGCAGAGTAGCAACAATAATTAGTTAAATTATGCGTATTCTTATCTATTCTTACAATTATCACCCAGAACCAATAGGTATTGCTCCTCTAATGACGGAACTTGCAGAAGGTTTTGTGAAACGCGGACATCAAGTTCGTGTGGTGACTGGAATGCCAAATTATCCTGAACGAAAAGTATATGATGGGTATCAAGGGAAGTTTTTTTTAACAGAAGAAAAAAATGGCGTAACAGTTCAACGTAGTTATATTCATGTTAGAGGTTCTAAACCAGGACTTTTAGATAGAATATTGTTAGATGGTAGTTTTATTTTATCTAGTTTATGGCAAGCTTTTAATGGTTGGAAACCTGACATAATTTTTGCTACTACTCCTCCTATATTAATTTCTTTACCAGTTACTTTTTACGGATTATTTTCTAACTCTTTTGTGGTCTTAAATATTCAAGATATTGTTTCTGAAGCGGCTGTCAGAGTTGGTTTGGTGAAAAAGGGTAGTTGGATATTAAGTATAGCTCAAGCAGTTGAAAAATTAGCTTATTTCAAAGCTGCTAAGATTAGTGTTATTGCTGAAGATTTTGTTACGAAATTAGTAGAACAAGGGGTTAAGAAAAATCGAATTGTTTGTATTCCTAATTGGGTAGACTTAAATTTTATTAGACCTTTGGAAAAAAATAATTCTTTCCGAGAAGAACATAATCTAAAAGATAAATTTGTAGTTATTTATTCTGGTAATATTGCTTTAACTCAAGGTTTGGAAACAGTAGTTAAAGCTGCTGCTAGTCTAAAAGAAAAATCTCAAATTGCTTTTGTTATTTTAGGGGAAGAAAAAGCTCGTCAAAAATTACAAGAATGTTGTGATAGTTATGAAGCAGATAATGTAACTTTATTGCCTTTAGTTCCACGAGAAAAACTACCAGAAATGTTAGCTGCTGCTGATGTTGGTTTAGTAATACAAAAAAAGACTGTTACTGCTTTTAATTTACCTTCAAAAATTCCTGTTATTCTTGCTAGTGGTCGTCCTATAATAGCTTCTGTTCCAGATACAGGTACGGCAATGAAAGTTGTTAAAGAAAGTAATGGTGGAATAGTAGTTACTCCAGAAGATTCTCAAGTTTTGGCAGAAGCTATTTTAGAATTATATGAAAATCCAGAAAAACTTGAGCAACTTGGTCAACAAGGAAGAAAATATGCAGAAGAAAATTTTGGATCAAAAAGTGCTTTAGATAGTTATGAAGCTTTATTTTCTGAAATTTTAGAGTCGAGGAAGTAGGGAGTAGGGAGTAGGGAGTAGGGAGTAGGGAGTAGGGAGTAGGGAAAAATAAAAAAGTAAGCATTGAGCAGTCAACTATCAGGTTTTAGTTATTAACTTAATTATCATAAGGAAGGAAAAAGTAGTCTTTCAAGCAGAATTAAAATTGTCCTCCTTCTTAGTTTTTCTTTGCGGCTATACCTTATTTTAATTTTAGACACCAACAATGACTGCCATAAGTTCACGATTTTTAAAAAATTAACTGGTCTTTTTAAAAAATAGGGGTGGATTTTCATTTGAGTAAAATCTCTCGAAAACCCACCCCTAAATTTTTTGTAGTTCTGAAGATAGTATAATTACTACTTACTTGCTGCTTTAACGAATTTTTCTACTAATGGCATTACATGATCAACATCTTTCCAACCAAGTATTTCTGTCACCTTTTTTTGTAAGTTTTTATATGTTCTAAAAAACTCGGCAATTTCTTCTAGTCGATGAGGTGCTACATCTTTGAGAGATTTAACTTCTGTGTAGCGTGGGTCTTTATCTGGAACACAAAGAATTTTTTCATCTCTATCTCCCCCATCAATCATTTCTAACATTCCGATAGGTCTAGCTACTATAACACATCCAGGAAATGTTGGTTCATCCATAATTACCATTCCATCAAGGGGATCGCCATCATCTGCTAGGGTGTTAGGGACAAACCCATAGTCATAAGGATATTGTACAGAAGAATATAGTACACGGTCAAGGGCAAAAGCTTGTAAATCTTTATCAAATTCGTATTTATTTTTGCTTCCGCCAGGAATTTCTATTAGGACGCTTAATAGTCCGGGTTTTGGTTGAGCTGGAATTAGTGATAAATCCACAGAATTTCTCCATATTAACTAAAAATGAGTATATCAAGAGTTGGTTAGAAGTCAGAAATTAAATTTGCAGCATGGGCTAAAGGGGTAGAAAGGAAAGTCTGGGAAAGGAAAAATTGATTTCTGGGCAAACTGCTCGGAACAGATGATTAATATTTAGGCAAACTTTAAATAATTTTATTCACCAGATATTTATCATCAAACTTTCCAGCCCAAGAGAAATTTATCTAATTCTAATTCTGAGACTTTCTACAATCAGAAAATTTCAGTGACT
>NZ_JAYKGW010000029.1:0-16956 GCF_035285525.1 Okeania sp.
AAGCACCCCGGCAGAGGAGGTGAGTCATCAAAATTGGCAATAGTTGCTTACAGAAAAAGTCGTTTATACATTTCCTGAAGCACCCCGGCAGAGGAGGTGAGTCATCAAAATTGGCAATAGTTGCTTATTCCCAATTCCCTGTCTTCACTAATAGACTTTTTCAGCAAGCCCTCATTAGGGTTTGCTAAATAAATATAAAAGCTTTGATGGGTAAAGATTTTAGCCTTATTGTGGTCGAAAAAAGTACCAGATTTTAAGTTCTTCATGTACGGTTCCCAAAAAAATCAAAAAGCTAGGATTTTGGATAGACAAGCACAGAAAAATCAAGGTGAAACTATTCCCCCTACTTTCTCTCTCTTCCCACACTCCCCACCCTTCTTTAGAAGTCAGAAGTCAGAAGTCAGAAGTGATATTCCCCACACTCCCCATCCTTCCCACACTCCTCACCCTTCTTACACTATGCTTTTTTCAGCAAGCCCTAATTACCTCATTCTTTACTCTCTTTTTGACAAAGATAAACTCCTTCTTCTTGATTAGCAGCTTCCCAATAATTCAATATATTTATGCCATAACTACTGAGAATTTCTTTTAGCTTTGCAGTTGTATAACGGTAGGAAAAAAACAACCCAATTTTCTCCCCACTTTTCCACTCTATTAACTGTTCATCTAATTTAAAACTAATATCATTATTCAATTCAAAATTAGCATTAACTCTTTTCAAATTAGGATTTTGCTCATCATCTTTAATTCCAAACTTGATCTTCCCATTTTCCCGATTAACTCCTACATCTTCCAAAACAGTAATTAACCAATCTTTAGTTAGTTCATTGTCATATTGTGGCATAATTTTTTCAATACCTTGAACATAATCAGAACCAGGTGATAAATTTCCACTTAATAGCAATAAATCTCCTTCAGTCAAAAAGTTATTTAAAATAGGAAAAATCTGCTGAGGAGGAAAATTAGGAATCATGCCAAAAAATGTAATAATTCTGATTTCTTGCTCATTCTTTTTGTGAATTTGAAGCATTAGATCGTCAGCATGAAGCAAATCGCAAACAATTGGTTGTACACATAATTCAGGAAAAGAACTCCTAGCTTTTTGAGCAGAAATTATTGCCAAAGATAAACTAACATCTAGAGGATAATAAACTAAATCTGGTTGTTGATTAGATAAGTGTGACAATAACAAACTGTCTTTAGTTCCACCACCAGAACCTAATCCAATTAACTGTAAATTCCTAGATTTATCTAAAATTTCGGCGGTTTTTTGGAAACATTTTTCATAAGCATCAACACAGTCTTCATTAGTTCTAGAAGGAGAATATTCTTGGTGAATTTTTAACCATTTTTGACTTTGTTTGACACTATCATAATGAAATTTATGATTAATTTGCTTTCCAGAAAAACTGACTAAATAATCTTGATAAACTCGATCGGGAAATTGACTAGGATGTACTAATACTTGTTCAAAGATTGCCGACATAAATAATTATAAATAATTCGATTTAAAATGCCTAAATAGCTGAAGTTAAAAGTTTTTTTATTAATAAAAAAAGCTTTTTAGCCAGCATTTTCTAGGAAATACTAAGAGCTAGTAGCTAAATGTTCAAATAAGTAGGTTGGCACGAATCAACGTCACTATCTAACAAAATACTAAAGCAGTTAAAACCACTGAGATTGCTTCCTTCCACGATGTTACCGATCGCTGCGGACGTACTTCTAAATTTTTTCACCTACCTAACCTACTTAATACTAATTTTTAGTAGTAGTTATTATATAATCAGAAATTAAGTAAAGAAACCCGGTTTCTCCTAGAAACCGGGTTTCTGGGTTCCCGTGGCTTTAGTCCTAATAATATAAAAATTATGATACTTACAACCAACAAAATTATATTTTGTCAAGTTCAAAAAGTGAAGAATTACAGTGCTTTTCACTCTCGATGAACCATCAGCTCCATAACCAAAATCCATTAGGGACGTTGTATAACAAAAATGCTAAAGTCCCTACTGTGGTTGACCGACATGAAAACCGCTGTCAAAAAACTAATTATAGACTAGAATCATCCCCAGAATTTTCACCAATACCCAAATTTTCCTTAGACTTTTTCAACTTTTGCCAAAGCTCTTTAACTTGCTCGTAAGCTTCTGCTGCAGTAATTTTCCCACCAGTTTCTAATCCACAAATGAAACTAACTCGTTGAGCAAATTCCTGTAAGTTAGCATTAAATACTAAATTTTCTGGAGTAAAATCACCGCGATAGCGACTGCGAGGATAGAGAAAATCATCATTAATTGCCATTTTTTTCTCCTTTATTAGAATACTGAAAAATAGGGATTATCTACAGTATAGAATCTAAAAAAACGGAGAGGGTGGGATTCGAACCCACGGAGGTTTGACCCTCACTCGATTTCAAGTCGAGCGCATTCGACCACTCTGCCACCTCTCCCTAATAAGTCAAAAGTCAAAAGTGATTTTGGAGTTTTGACCAAACAAGCTGGGACGCTTATAATGCTTTGACGACTACATATCTTAGCACCTATATTGACTCAACAGCAAGTTTTTTTTGGGAATATAACAATTCTTCAGAAATTATTTGTAAATCTTGGTCTACCCAAACTAAGGCCACTTGAGAAATAAACCCTCCTTGCATGGAAACAATAGAAAAATTACGTTTTTTCTGGTTTTCTGTTTCTATAATTCGTGGTACTCTGGCTGCATTAAAATATAAAGTCCCTTCACTGTCCATATCTACACATTTACGCAACCGCTCTTTAGTATGTCGCAAATTATGGTGCATGTGACCGAAAGTAACTAGAGAAATTTTCTTGCCTAATTTACGAGATTGTGTTATGGCGTTGGTAAAGTCTGGATCGCCAAAATCTCCCCCTATAGGTTGCCAGTCTTTTCCTACTGGGTCTTCGGGAGCATCTCCTAAACCAGTTGGTCCATTATGACCAAGAAAAATCACATTTTCATATTTCCCATTTTGGACAGCTTTGACTATTAAATTAGTAGATTCCTCAAAATTATTGACTCCAAACCGTTCCCGATAGAAATCGGCATATCTCCATTCTGGACCGCCCCAAGTAAAAGGACGAGTCCCGACTACTGTTAAAGCTAATTCTGGGAAGTCTAAACTACTATAACCCACATGAGCCTCCCCAAATAAGTCTATTTGTTGTTGGACTCTATCTTCTGTTGTTTGGTCATAAGGACATTTTTTTCTGCCCCATTCTGTGGCTGTATACCAAGCATCGTGATTACCAAAGACTGCTGCTTTTGGAATGTCAACGGCAGCGATCGCTCGAACTACTTCTACTGCTTCATTACCAAAATCTCCCACAAATAATACTAAATCAATTTCTAGATGTTTGAGGGCTATTTCATCTTCTAATTCCCATTTATTATGAACGTCTCCAATAACGGCTATTTTGATTAATTTATTTTGATTATTGGTCATTTTAACTATTTTTTTCCTCAAGTTATTTTCTACTTATTTATTAATAGTTACAACTATAGTAATTAGGAATAATTTGTGATCAAAAACTGTAGGGGTTTGGTCTCCAAACCCAAGTCCCAAGGTATTTAGATGCTAAACCCCGTTAGATAAAATCTTACAATCTATTTAGGATTCCTATATAACAATTTTCATACTATATCATTAGGTAATAAACATTCAGTTATTAGCAGTCAACTCTTTTTAGGGAATGATGCCTCAACAGCTTTTTCATAAAGAAAATAACCATTAATTTAACTTTGGCTAAATTTGAACTAATTCTGGCAAATCTCTGAATTTCTTTTTTATGTCAAGGTAAAATAGATGTTAACTGAATGCTCAAAACTAATAGCTAGTTCAACTATATCATTAGGTAATAAACATTCAGTTATTAGCAGTCAGCTCTTTTTAGGGAATGATGCCTCAACAGCTTTTTCATAAAGAAAATAACCATTAATTTAACTTTGGCTAAATTTCAACTAATTCTGGCAAATCTCTGAATTTATTTTTTCTGTCAAGGTAAAATAGCTGTTAACTGAATAATAAAAGCTAATAGCTAATTAAACTATATCATAATGAATAATCAACAACTAATTATTTTTACTCGTTATCCAGAACCAGGAACCACAAAAACACGATTAATACCTGCTTTGGGAGCTAAAGGTGCAGCAAATTTACAAGTTCAGATGACTGAAGCAACTATTAAAAAAGCTAATAACTTATCTAATATTATTTCATTATTGGTGGAAGTTAGATTTGTTGGGGGCAATTTAGAATTAATGAAAAACTGGTTAGGAGATGATTTAAAATATCAAGAACAAGGTACAGGTGATTTGGGTGAACGTATCATCAAAGCTTTTAAATTTGCTTTTGATCGGGATATAAAATCTGTAGTAGTTATTGGTACAGATTGTCCTAGTTTAACTGTTAATATTATGTTAGAAGCTTTTACTAAATTAACTGAATCTGATTTAGTAGTTGGTCCGGCAACTGATGGTGGTTACTATTTAATTGGTCTAAAAAAAATTATTCCACAATTGTTTCAAGGAATTAATTGGGGAACTTCTGAAGTATTGACAAAAACTGTGGTGATCGCTCAAAATCTGAATTTAACTATTGACTATTTACCAGAACTTTCTGATATTGATCGCCCAGAAGACTTGGAAAAATTAGAGTTTTAAATTAATCAATACATATCTAATTTTCATCTAATTTTAAATTAGATTTGATGCAATAATAAAAAGTATAAATTGTGAACTGTTTAGCTATTAATGGATAACTCGTAATTAAGTAGGTATAGTAATCTTAAATAGCTTGTAAGATTTATAAATGCGGGGTTTTGTCTCTAAACCCTCCCATAAATAGGATTCTTCTATTCAAATGAGCAGTATTTCGATTATTATTCCGGTGTTAAATGAAGTTAGTACAATTTCCCAAACTATTTCTACAGCTCAAACAGGAAAAAATGTAGAAATAATTGTGGTTGATGGTGGCAGTAATGATGGTACTCCCGAACTTGTTAAATCTTTAGATGTTAAACTTATTTCTTCTCTTTCTGGTCGTAGTATTCAAATGAATTTAGGAGCAAATTTAGCAACAGGAAACATTCTTTTGTTTCTGCATGGAGATACTTTTTTACCTTTAAATTTTGACGAATTATTAAGGGAAATTATCGCTAAACCTAATATTATTGCAGGTGCATTTGAGTTGGGTATTAGAAGTAGAAAAAGAAGTCTAAAAATTGTTGAGAAAATGGTAAACAGCCGTTCGCATTTTTGCCAAATGCCCTATGGAGACCAAGGTATTTTTCTCTCAGCTAAAGTATTTGCAGAAGTTGGTGGTTTTCCAGAAATTCCAATTATGGAAGATTTTGAATTAATTAGAAATTTAAAGAAAAAAGGGCGAATTGAAATTGTTTCTAAAGCAGTTTTAACTTCTGATCGTCGATGGCAAAAATTGGGGATACTTAAAACTACTTTAATTAATCAAATTGTAATTATTGGTTACTTACTTGGGGTGTCTCCAAAAAGGTTAGCAAAATTGTATCGTAGTCACCTTTGTCAGTGAAAAGTTATCAGTTTTTAGTTTTTAATTGCCAAAAATATAAATAGGGTTTGCTTATGGAAAGTCTTTTTGTGCAGTTAGGGAGTAGGGGTAAACCCACCCCTAGCCCCTCCCAGGAGGGGAACAGGAAGTTAGAAGAAATCAGAATTATAGAGGAGTAGGGACTCCCTGATGCAACGTCCCTACAGAAGAATTTTAATTTTTCTGTCAAGGGTGAGGTACTTTTTCCCGACCTAAAGTTGCGAAAACCATTAGTATGTCAGTGCTTTCAGATTTAATCAACCAGCCCTACATATCTATATCTATAGCTATAGCTTCGGAAACTACTGTATTTAATTTGTCCCTTCCCTCCATACCTGTTCCCTCCATACCTTAAGATTAATTTTTCTAAAGTTGAAGACCTATTTTGAGATATAAGATGCAGCTACCTCCTAAAATATGACCTTAATATCTTCTAAAGATTTTTCAACTCCAAATCAGAGGAAAGAATAAAAATGACAGAAGCAACAGATTCAGGATTCGTTCAACCCTATAAAGGAGACCCTTTCGTAGGTCATTTATCCACCCCTATCAGTGATTCTGACTTTACCAGAGCATTTATCGGTAATTTGCCCATCTACCGTAATGGTCTATCTCCAATTCTACGAGGTCTAGAAGTAGGTATGGCCCACGGTTACTTTATTGTTGGTCCTTGGACAAAGCTTGGTCCATTACGGGATTCTGATTTTGCTAGCTTAGGTGGACTAATTTCCGCGATCGCTCTAGTTTTAATTGCTACTATTTGTTTATCTGCTTATGGCCTAGTTTCCTTCCAAGGAGAAAGTGCTGAAGGAGCAGACCCGTTAAAGACATCTGAAGGTTGGAGTCAATTTACTGGTGGTTTCTTCATGGGTGCAATGGGTGGTGCCGTTGTTGCTTTCTTCCTATTAGAAAACTTTAGCCTTGTAGACTCAATTTTCCGAGGTTTGTTTAATTAACTAAATACCTCTTTTCAGTTAGCAGTTAACAGCTATCGGTGTATCTGACTGAAGCTAGAGACTGGCAAGACTGAAGTTGACTTTTTTGATCTTTTAAATTATGTAATTGAAGGAGAATTTGAAATGACTGGTGATTACGCAGCATCTTACTTACCTTGGATTTTAATTCCTGTAGTTACTTGGTTAATGCCTATTGTAGTTATGGGTTTATTATTCATCCATATCGAAAGCGAAGCTTAATTCAGTTAACAGTTAGTTATCAGTTATCAGTAAATACACAGCGCTTTCTGTTGTGATGAGGTAAACTTTTGTGGGCAAGATTCCCGCACTACAATATTTGAACTATTTACCCCGTACATCATTTGCTCAAAATATGCTGTAACTGGAGCTAGAGACTGGAAAGACTAAATCAGTTAACAGTTAACAGTTATCAGTAAATCAGGACTTACACGGGAGGCACTATATATAGAGTATTGGTGCGTTGTGCGTTGTGCGGTTTTCATATCGCGTAGTGAAACAAACCCTACCAATAGCGTTTATGCGTAAGTCCTATAAATATAACTGAAGCTAGAGACTGGAAAGACTGAAGTTGATTTTTTCAAATTGGTAGGGATGTTCTATGGAACGTCCCTATATTGTTTTAGTTGTGAGGTTATTTCGGTTATCAGTAAACCTCCGACTAAACTCGGAGGTTGAAAATACTGAAGTTAAATATTTTTTTCATCCCCCTAAAAGGGGAAACGTTAGACCTGATTTTTTGGTAAGGTTATATATCTGAAAAGTGCTGTAAAGCAATACAATAAGTTGGTTAACAGTATCAGTAATAATCGAAACCGTGAAAATATTCGTCTATCATACCCCAGAAGAAACTCCCACAGAAAATATGCCAGATTGCGCGATCGCAGTTGATGTCCTCAGAGCTACAACAACAATGGCCACAGCTATCCATACAGGTGCAGAAGCAGTCCAAGTATTTAGCGATATTGAAGAGTTAATGGCAGTTAGTGAAAAATGGCCTGCTGACAAACGCATTCGAGTCGGGGAACGAGGCGGTAAAAAAGTAGAAGGTTGTGACGAAGGTAACTCACCGTTAAACTTCACATCAGAAGCAGTCAAAGGCAAACGCTTATTTATGACTACTACTAATGGCACCCGTTGTCTGAAGCGTATTCAAAATGCTAAAGTTGTTCTCACAGCAGCTCTGGTGAACCGTCGCTCAGTAGTTGAATATTTGAAGGAAAATCAACCAGAAACAATATGGATATTAGGTTCTGGGTGGGAAGGTAGTTATTCTCTAGAGGATACAGTTTGTGCAGGGGCGATCGCTCACAGTTTACTTACAGAAACTAATGTTCCTTTAGATCAAACTGTCGGTAATGATGAAGTATTTGGAGCTATGTCTCTATATCTTCAGTGGGAGGAAAAATTATATGAGTTAATGAACTATGCTAGTCATGGCAAACGTCTCCAACGGTTAGAATATTATGAAGACTTGAAATATTGTTCTCAAACTGATATATTGAATGTTTTGCCTATGCAAAAAGAACCAGGAGTTTTATCTTAGAAATGGATATTGTTTCCAGTTCCTCTCTATGACAACTGTTCAACTAGATTTTATAGAACCCATAACCGGATCTATAAAATTAGGTAGGGAGATGGGGAGATGGGGGGATAGGGATATGGGGGGGATGGTGAATATAAGACTATTTTTCTACTACGTCCATCTCATCTACCTGCGGGTCTTCCTCTATCCGTCTCTCCTTGTCTCCCCCCCGCGTCCTCTTCACGGGGTTAGGGATGGGTTAACTCCGGTCTAAAAACACAAAGATACCATAAACAAACGCAAAGAAACCCGGTACGAGGGTAGATGTTTATTGTCAAAAACAATGATTTACCCTAGAAACCCAGTTTCTAGGTTCCCCTCCCTGCATAAGTTCTGGGGATGTTGGATGCAAAATGCCTACACTGTGGACTACTAAAATGAAAAGTGCTGTATTGTCTTTCCAAAGAATTGTGTTTTATATCACAGATGCTTTCTAGTATAAATCACATTTAATTGACAATATAAATCACTGCCATTTCCTTAAAAAAAACGAAAAATAGAAAGATAAGTATTCAGTTATTAATCGTCAGTTATTCCTGTGGAATGCGCTCCCATTCACCAAACCCTATCTAAACCTTTAAATTGCTTTAAATGAATCAGGACTTAAGCATTGGGAAAGAGTTTTGGTCACTTGAGATTGCTTTCGGTCCAGAATGCTCCGCATTCCCTCAGAAAAGTTACGCGAAGCGCAAAACGCTGTCGCTTGCTATTGCCAAACTACGAGTCGCGCCATGACAGAAATACCTTGCTTTGCGTAAGTCCTATGAATATAACCTTTAAAATCTGGTTTCATAGTAAGATTCTATTAAGACAGCTTAGAAAGCTGTGTTACAAACGAATATATACTTGAAAGCTGAATTTTGTTCAGATAAAATTGCTGATTTATCGGGAACCGTATCATAAATCTTTTACAGCAGATTTCATATCAGTGAAGCACACATAAGACAGTCTAAAAGGTTTAACTGCAAAGGTTTTATATTTAATATCTGTACCTAACTATTCTCGAAAGTGCTGTATCTCAAAGTCAAATAAATAGCTGACCGCTAAATGCTGACGATGGAAAATGCTTACAATAAAAGTAATCAACATTACTATAATTAATAGGGAATTTAGTATATTTAGACTGAAGTAGTTTATTATAATTGATATTCAAAACTTCAATTTGTATTGTCAAAATCAGCATGAAAAGCAGTGTTTTGATAAGTATTGATACTGTATGAATTATTTCTAATTTAGCTTTTTCATTCCTCAAATTATCAGGAAAATATCTAGTATAAATACTTATTGAATTGTTGATTACTATGACTTTATCCTGAATTATGACTCGTGAATTATGACTTCTGACTCTTAACTTAGTTTTTTTCGTACCTACCTAGTTATCTATTGTCAAAAGTGTTATAACTTAAATTAAGTAATTATCCTCACCGGATTGATAAATACATCTACTCAAAAATTTAATCTACAAAATATAGGATCAAAAATTATGCAAGCTAATTCTGTCAATCAACCAATGAGTCAAGAAAAGTTAGAGCAGTTAAAAGCATTAACTAAAATAATGATAGTAAGTTTTCTGTGGGAAAGTTCTGGTTTAATGGAAGTACCTACTAAAACTAAGCAGGATACTACAAAACAATCTCAAACTGATAAGTAGATCAGCCTTAAAATTTATCGTTAGATGAAGACAGAAGGCAGATACCATAAAGGGTGCAACCCTGGGTTTGCGACAAACGCAAGTGGTCTTTAGCTAACCCCATAACTTAGTTAATGCTGTGCGATATGTTTGCAAAGCATTCCGCAGGAAAGGAAAAAATGGAGCTTTTAGTATTCTATTTCATTAATTAGTCCTGCAACTATTCCTAAATGATTGAGATTTTTAACTGTTATTTCTTCTACTTACAAACCTCCCCATCTCCTAATCTCTTCCTCAGTGAAACGCTTTTCATATCGCGTAGTAAACACACCTTATTAAACTTTAAGCCTCTCCTTTTTAATGGATAATTGATAATTAGAGATAGTTTTCATTATCAATTATCCATTATTAATTATCCATTATTAATTATGAATTAAATTCCCATCCAAGCCCCTCCATTATGATTAGAATGATTTGCTTTCTCAATGATATCTAGAACTAAACCAGCTTCCATTAAAGGGAATGGTTTAGTATTTTTAGTATTAATACAATCTACTAAATTATCAATCAATCCATTAAACCAATTTGCATGACCAGGATCGTCAAAATTTGTAGGTATAAAAATCTGTTCAACAGGTTGATTTTTTACACTCAAAAATATATCATTATTTTCAATACTAATTTCTCCTTCTGTTCCCTGAATCCTGTAATATGATTTTGGCATTGACCCTAAAGAACTAACAGTAATATTAATTAATTTTTCTTCCCAATCTAAAGAAAAAACAGCTAAATCTTCTAATTGATTATCTGTTTCATTGAGATTTCTAATATGTGCAGATATTTGTTGGGGAGAACCACCAAATAGAGTTTGAGCAACAGAAATTGCATCTAAACCATGATCGATCATAATACCACCACCAAATAGTTCTGGATTGTTTTCCGACTGTCGTTTATTCTGGGGTAAAGTACCTTGAAAACCTCCACCAAATATATTAAAAGATGCAAATAAAGGTTGCCCTATTTTACCCTCATTAATTAAGTATGCAGCGTGTACTATTGAAGGGGCAAATTTATAATTGTGACATGGATATAAAACTCGTTTTCTTTCATCTGCTATATGTACTAATTCATGGTACTCATTTTTATTTAAAACTAATGGTTTCTCACATAAAACGTGCTTATCTGCTCCTAATGCTTGTTTAACACTTTCCAAATGAAAAGTATTAGGTAAGCAAATATCAACTATATCTATTTCATCAGAATATTCTTCTAATAAATCCCCGAATTTTTCATAAACTCGGATATTTGGGTATTGTCGGAGTGCTGCTGCACGCCTTGCTGTTACAGGGTCTACTACTGCTGTAAGATCAATGTCAGAACGATTTCTGTAAGCTGGTACATGGCTTTTCTCAGCATTAAATCCAAAACCAACAATGGCTACTTTCACAATCAAAAATCCTTTTAGTATATAAAGTTTTAACATTTTTTAACAAAAGTTATGACTTTTGTCAAGTCTTTTTATTTAGAAGGAAGAAGGCAGAAGCAAGAAGGAAAAAGGCAGAAGGAAAAAGGCAGAAGTGAAGTAGGAAGAAGGCAGAAGGAAGAAGGCAGAAATAAACATTTAAAAAAAGGAAAAAGGCAGAAGGAAGGAGGTAGAAGGGAGAAGGTAGAAACTAGAAGGAAAAAGGCAGAAGGAAGGAGATAGAAGGGAGAAATAAACATTTAAAAAAATGACTAAGGTTAGTTAATTATCTTGTAAACATTTCCTAGGGAATGCTGCGCAAACAGCATTTAGCTTTTTTCAAGAATCAAGCAATTCTAAGGTTAGTTGATGACCAATTTTATTTATAACTTTTGCTTCTCGCTATTAGGCTAATTCTATCTTTCGTGTGATAATAAGTTAATAAGTCAAAGCTGAAGACTAAATACTTATAAAACCGAAGTTAAGGTAGATAATAAATTTAGAGAGAATATAAGCAAACTAACTAATTAATTAATCTAAAATAATAAATATACAGAAGCCATTTACAATCATAATTTCCAAGATTTTCCAAATATACTTATCCAAATTTTTGCTTAAATTCCATTACTAAGTGTCAAGAAGTATATGTAAGTTTATAAAATATTAGTGTAAGCATTCCGTAAGAAATGCTAAGCAAACAGCAGTCAGCTATTAGCTATTAATTTTGAAGAAGGTAAAACAACTCTTAAAATTGAGAAACAATAAAAAGTTGCTGTCGAAGTTCCATTCCCAAAGCTCAGAAGCAATTATTCATTACTAATAGCTGATAGTTGAATGCTTAAATATTAGTAGTGTCATATATAGATTATAGTCCATGAAGATTTTATCATTAACTTCTATTGTTACTGCCACAATAATGGGATTTTTAAATCTCCCTATTAGTAATCTTTCTGTTAATGCTCAAACTCCTAATTTTTTCTGTGGTAAAATTGGTGCTACTCCAGCCACAATAGCTAATAAAAAAGGTAATAATATTCCGATTATTCTCTGGAGTGCTAATAATTATTTTAGTCAATCAGGAGAAGATACTTTGACTAGATGTACTAGAGTATCTGGAATTTTATCTACTCAAGAAAGAAATGGATATAGGAATATTACAGTAGGTACTTCTAAAAACGGAGAACCAAATATTTGTGCTGCTATAGGTGGTTCTTGTCGATTATTATATCAAGTTCCTGGTGGTCAAAATCCTCAAAAAGCTCGACAAGAATTATTGAGAAGAGTTGCTAATCCTCAACCAAATTTACCACCAATTACTATTGATTGAAGGAAGAGGGAAGAAAGAAAAAATATTGAAAAAAATATTGAAATGGCTGTCTAAAATTAGTTTTAAAAGCTATTTTTAAGCATCTACAATCAAGATTAATTTTTTGTATTATTCTTTTTTGAAACTGCTATCATGTTATACTTAATCAAGACTTCAGTTATTAAGTAATATAATATTTTGCTTCTAATACTTATGCTAGCTATAGATTCTGGAAAATACAGATACCCACCAATTTTTTTCTACAGCAAAGATGGCTGGATCGATCTCTATAAGTCTTTTTTCCAGTCTTTCTATTTCACCATACATAAATTCATCGTCATTTTCGTTTCATAGAGAAAAAAGAAAAAAAATTCCTTTTAGCCAATCCTCTTCTTGATCAGAAGAGGTAATTATTAATTATTAATTATTGAAAGTATGCACTTATAGCTTTCCCAAGACAAACTATATTAGTATTCATAAAAGTAATTTCATAAAAGGTATCTGCTGAAATGGAGTAAATAGAATTATTTTCTTGATTAAAACAAATAAAAGAAGGGGTAATTATTAATTATTAATTGTTCATGGCTTTATTGCTGAACGTAGCATAAAGCATAAATTTTTCTTTTTGGTAAATTTGTTTTTGTTTCAATAACCATTTCCTAAGAACTCTACTCCCTAATTTTCTGGCAAAATTCTCTTACTCTAATAAAATAGTTTGGTCTTTTTTCTAAAAATCTGCAACCTTTACTCAAAAGCTCCTCTAAATTTTCCACAGACCTTAACCAAACTTGACCATTACTATCAGCTACAGCAATTTTTTTTCCATCTGAACTAAAGGCTATATTAATTACATTTTCAGAAAATTCAAATTGGCTAATCTGTCGTCCTGATAAATTCCAAAGCCGCACAATACTATCAATTCCCACAGTAGCTATTAATTCTCCATCAGGACTAAAACTAACTAATTTAGTATCCAAATGTAAACTTTGAAAACTATTTACTAATTTGCCTGTAGGAATCTGCCATAATCCTATGACTCCGTTTGATGTTGCTGTTAGTAATGTCTGAGGTTTATTGATGCTAAAGTTCATACTAATAGCTTCTACATTTAAGGTGTTGAAGTTATTTTCAGATAGATTCCACAACCTAATGGTAGATTTGCCATCTAATGTGGCTAGAAAATTCCCATGAGAACTAAAACTAACACTTCTAATCAAATCATTATCATCCAAAATTTTATCAGATGAGATATTTATTGGCGATGATGATAAGTTCCAAATGTGCACAGGGATATCTATTCCAGTAGTTGCTAAATATTTACCATCACCACTAAAGCTAATACTATTAACTTCGGTTTCAGATATTTCTAATACATATAAATTTTTCCCTAAAGTTTCCTCTAATAAACTCCATATTTTGACCGTACCGTTACTACCAGCAGTTGCTAAATATTTACCATCAGGATGAAAAATTAGACTATTAACGGATTTTTGTTTTGTTTGCCATTCTGTCATTTTTTTGCCTGACAAATTCCAAATAATTACTTTTCCATCTATTCCTGTTGAAGCTAAAAATTCTTGATTAGGACTAAATTTTACACTGGTGACAGCACCCTGATGACCTAACAAAATAATTTTTCTTTTCAGAAGTAAACTATCTTCAAATTGTTCTTGTTCATCAAGTTTATCAAGAATTGTTTGTAAAGCTAATATTGGTCGAGTTGCAGGATATTTTACTAAAGGAGTATTCTTATTTACTAAAGATTTTAATTTTTCTCCAGAAGAAATAGCTTTAGGTAGAGCTTCTAATAATTCCTGATTTGTTGCCGATTTTTTGATGGTTAATAATAAAGCATCAGTAGCAGTTTGTTCAATTTCACGACTAGATTGTGCTAGTTTAAATCTTTGATAAGCTAACCAAGAAAAACCGATGGAGATAATCAAAGATATCCCGAAAATAGTAGAACCTATTTGAATCAAACGTTTAGCTTTTTTTTGTGCTTTTATAACTTCTAATTGAGCTTTTTTAGTTTCGTTTTTTGTTGATTCTAAAGTTTCTATTTGAGTATCTAATGCTAATTTTTGGCTAGTAGTCAGAAATTGGAAATCTTGATTCCTTAAACTTTTTCCGGCTGCCCATACTAAAGCTAATTGCAATTTTTTTCCTTGCAATAAAGAGGATTTATCTTGACAATTAGAGTTGAACCAGGCTTTTATTTCTTCAGAATAAGGAGGCAACTTTTCTAATTCTTCTATAATCATTTCTTGGTGAAAAACAGTTCCATATATTGGATTAGCAACTATTAATTTATTATTTCGTTTAATTACTAATCCAGATAACCTAAGTTCTATTTGTTCGTGACTATGATCCGTTACCATTCCAGTTAAATTATTCTCTAATATTTCCTGATATAATCCCAATCTTCTGACTATTCTTTCATCCTTTCTGAAGATGCGATCACGAATAGTTTTCAAATGTTCTGGCACATCCTGTGTTTCCCAATTATCAATAATTTTTGACCTCACAATTTCTGCTACTTCCTCTGTCGAATTAATAATTAAATCTCCATTTTCAATTAATAGTTTACAGACCTTTTGAGTTAAAAATGGTTGCCCTCCAGTCCAAGCCAAAACTTCTTTTAAAACTGCCTCCGGTTCCCGACAAATTCCGACTAATCCATCCATTAATGGTAAAGCTTCATCTAATTGAAAACCAGTCAATTCAATTGCCTTTCCAATATTAAAAGGTGTGCTACCTTGTTCCTGACATAAATCTTGAGGCGTACTAACTCCTAACAAAGCAAAAGTTAAACGATTATATTCCTGATTATTAGCCCGTTTATTATAACAAGATCGAATAAATCCTAAAAAATCATCTACTGCAAAATCTAGAGCTAGAATACTATCAATTTCATCAATAAAAATGACAATATTGTGATTAATTTCTGTCAACAATACTGTTTCAATAAACTCACTTAATCTTTGCACAGGAGCCAAATAATCTCGCTCTCGCCACCAGGTACGAATATTCACAGATTCTGATAGATTAAAATTATTTTCTAATATCCGCAAAATACCCGCATACCACTGTTCAATAGTAACTCCCCGATTACCTATTTCTGAAATGTCAATTGCCACACAATAAATACCCTCTTTTTGTAATCTTTGAATTGTTCTAACTTGCAAACTAGATTTTCCCATTTGACGAGAATTAAGAACATAACAAAACTCACCTGCTTTTAGACCTTCATAGAAGTCTTTATCTGCTCGTCGCTGAACATAATTAGGTGCATTTTTGGGCAGACAACCACCGACTTGATAATAAGATTTTTGAGTTGGAGTGTTCATATTATGGAAATATTTATCGGTTAAATGAATAGTTATTTCTATGATACTAATTAACTACAGTTTTTACAGTAATAAGAAACCCGGTTTATACGAGAAACTGGGTTTATGGGTTCATATGGCTTTACTCCTGAGTAAATTATGGTAATATCTAAACTAGAAAAAAATAGCTAATTAACCAATGACAAGATTTATCCATGACCAGTTCGCCTTCAGATTATTTAGAAGAATTGTTATCTGAATTAAGAGAATGTCAAGCTTCCTTAGAAATTCGCAGTTAAATTAGGCAAGTAGATGTCTTTTTTGTACTATCAACGCAACTAAAAACTTTATTATTTGGTACTCCTTAAGTCCTGAAATAATAACTGATAACTGATAACTGAATAAGGGTTTTGGTGCTAAAAATGATAATGAAAATTGGTGTTCGGGAATTTATTGATTACCAGAATACTTCAGAACAGGATTAGCAGTAATTCATCAATTACCAAAAACTTTAGATACTCTATGGTTAAGAATTTTAGGCAAAGGTAGAGTACAAGAAGAGACAATTGATGAATTAGAAACATTGCCACCAGATAATCAATTTAGGTCAAATGCTTTGTTGTTATTATCCGCTTTGCGTAGTAACTTAGAAGTAAGTTCAGAATTAGAAGTACAAGATAGGGACTAACCATAAATCTAATCAAAACACAAATTTTGTGTTTAAATGGTTAGTAAAGCCCACTTTTTTCAAGTAAACGTCCCGATCAGTAACAATACGTCTTATGGGCAAGGCCAGTTCTGACCTAAGAGTGTTCGGTATTAAACAGGCAAAGAAATTTGAAAAGCTAGTGTGCCGAACGTCTCAAGCTTAAATAACCGGGCGAAGACAACTTTACACTTTTTGTAGGAGGGACGCAACAATGTCCAATTCAACCAATTATGTATTTGTACTTGACGCCAAGAGAAGAAGGTATACAAATAGGAAGAGAACCAGGGAAGATTGCTGCAATTATCGAAAATGTGTTGAAAATTAGGTTTAATTCTATAGATAAACAACTAACAGAAATTATTCCATCAATGTTGCCATTA
>NZ_JAYKGW010000030.1:0-23850 GCF_035285525.1 Okeania sp.
TATTTGTCAAAAAAAGTTGTAGGGGCGGGTTTATTAAAAAGTCTAAAAAAATCTCACTGGTATTGCTAAACCCGCACTTTTATTATGAATAGTTGATAATAGATAATTTATGGAAATATTTGTCAAAAAAAGTTGTAGGGGCGGGTTTATTAAAAAGTCTAAAAAAATCTCACTGGTATTGCTAAACCCGCCCCTAATTATTTTTCTGTTCCGGTTTCTAAATTATAAATTATGATTTATTAAAAAGTCTAAAAAAATATCACTGGTATTGCTAAACCCGCCCCTGATTATTTTTTTGTTCCGGGTTCTAAATTATAAATTATGATTTATTAAAAAGTCTAAAAAAATATCACTGGTATTGCTAAACCCGCCCCTGATTATTTTTTTGTTCCGGGTTCTAAACTCTAAATTCCCAATTCTTCCCTCTTCCTTCATTAAAATTCATGATTAACCACTATTCTCGAAGATTAATTTCTCTATCCCTAGCCAACTTTTACTCTAGCGCAATAATTCTATCTTTAGCCGGGCTAACTTTTCCTAAAAATGCTTATGGACAAATCCAATTACCCAATAATATACAGACTATTTCACAAACTAATTTAAGACCTCCATCCATAGGTTCTCCACCCTTAAATCCTAACTTTGACTCAGACCCAGATGTACGATTAAAACGTTACTTACTCGGACCAGGAGACCAACTTTCAATTCAAGTGCAAAGATTTCCTGACCTAAATGCAGCAACAACTATTGGTCCAGAAGGTACTATTCAAATGCCTTTGATAGGAACTCTGTTATTACAAGATTTAACTATCTCAGCAGCAATAATAAAAATTACCTCTGAACTTAGTAAATTTATTATTAATCCACAAGTATCCATATCATTAGTTGTTCAACGTCCAGTCCGAGTCACAATAGCTGGAGAAGTTACTAGACCTGGTTATTATCCAGTAGGAGGAAATTATCAAATTTCAGATGCTCTATCGGTAGCAGGAGGAACAGTTTTTACAGCAGATTTAAGAAGTGTAGAAGTGCGCCGAACTTTAGCTAATGGCTCTGTAGTTAGTCAGATAGTAGATATTTTAACTCCACTACAAGAAGGTGGCTCTCCTCCTGATTTACGTTTAGAAGATGGGGATGTGGTGATTGTACCTTCTCAAATTTCCATTATACCTGAAGAGAAAGACAGAGAATTACTGACTAATTATAGTCAAGCTGGACCTGTAGCTACTGGTATTGTTACTGTGAATGGAGAAGTAACTCGACCTGGTTATTATCCAGCAAATCAGGTATCTTCTGCTTTATTAGCTGCTGGTGGTGCTTCTTTAACTGCTGACCTAAGAAGAATTTTAGTTCGTCGGACATTAGCTGATGGTGGTGTGATTGAGGAAACAATTGATTTATACACTCCATTGCGAAATTCTACTGATTTGCCGAATATTCCTCTGAAGGATGGGGATGCTGTGATTGTACCTAGATTAGAACCGGGGTCAGAACTTGGTTATGACCGGGAGCTAGTTAGTAAATCAACTTTGAGTCAACAACAAATTACTGTTCGTATTTTCAGTCATCCTAATGATAGTTTGGCGACTACTAATCTCCCAAATGGTAGTAGATTAATAGATATTCTTAATGGTATAGCGCTAGATTCAGCAGATTTAAAAGAAATTAATTTAATTAGATTTGACAAAGAAACTGGGCAAATAATTAGGCGAGAACTGAATGGGAAAGAAGCAATATTTGGGGATAGTTCTCAAAACATTTTACTTCAGAATGAGGATATAGTTGTGATAGACCGCACTTGGATTAATCAAATTACCTATTTATTTCAGAAATATACACTTCCTGTGAGAACTGCTTTGGAACTTGTGCTGTTTTTACGTTCTTTACAACGAGATACCTCTAACATATTCTTAGGTGGAGGTAATAATAATAATAATAATAACAATTAATCAGAAAAGAAACTCGGTTTCTACAGTAAATCATTGTTTTTGACAATAAACATCTATGATAAATCGGGTTTCTCGGTTTCGCAGGTGGAAGAGATAATAATAACAATAATCAGGACTTACGCATTGGGAACAAATTTTGGGTGTTTGAGATTGTTATCCTGACGGACTGCGACCCATTTATGTCGCGGAGCGAAACGCTGCCGCTTGCTATCGCAAAGCTGCGCTTTTGATGTCGCGTAGCGAAACGCAATGACAGAATTTCGTTGCGCATGGGTAAGTCCTAGATAATAACAATTAATATATAATAACTATAGGAATAGGCAATAAGTTGTTAAGGATTTAAAATTCGGTTTAAATCCTTAACTGATAACTGAAAAAGCTATTGGTAGGGTGCATTAGCCGTAGCGTAACGCACCGATACTTCATATATAGTTCCTTTGCGTAAGTCCTATGCTTAACTGATAACTGAAAAAGCCAAAGATTAAAATCCTTGGCTCATGGCTAAAGTCATTTTTAAGATGACTAAATTAACTTTTTACTGATAACTGATTATGGCTATACCAATTATTAAACGTTATTTAATTGCTTTAGGGCAATACAAATGGGTGGCAGTAGCAACTTGCGCACTAGCAGTAGGTGTTTCAGGAATAGTTGCTATGCAGCCAGTTCCTGAAGCAAAACATACAATTGTAGGTACTTTGATAACGGTTAGTCCTCCTATATTGTTTTCCAATGTTGGTAGTACAATTCAAGAAAAGGCTGCAACAGTTACCCCTGATATGTTACTTAATGATGAAGTTAGAAAAGTAGTAGCAGAGAAGTTGTTGGTAAAACCCATACAGCTTAGGGGGGCTAATTTAAAATCAAAAGAAGGTACATATCTCTTATCTTACGATGATACCGATGCAGAAAAAGCTATAGAAATAGTAGATGCACTGATGGAGGAAATAGTTAAGCAAAGTCGAAAAATTAATGCTACTTATCAAACAACTATTATAGATGAAGTAAAAAAACGGATGCCTGAAGCAGTTGCAGAATTGAGAAAAGCTGAACAGGAACTACAGAAATTTGAAAGAGAAGAAGAAGCTCTGTTGATAACAGCAAGAGCTGCTGCTTTACCAGGACAAATTGAAGGTAGCCGACAACAACAAACTCAGATTAATTTACAGTTAGAGGGGGTGGAAGCTCAAATTAATAGTTTAGAACAACAGTTAGGGTTAACCGCAGAACAAGCTTATGTAGCGCGGGCACTTGCTGCTGATCCGATTATCGCAAATCTTCGAGTACAGTTGTATCAAATCGAAAATGAGTTAGATAAATTATTATTAGATTTTACAGAAGAATATCCACCTGTAGTTGAGTTTCGTAGACAAAAACAAGTTGCAGAAAAACAATTACAACAACGTGCTACAGAAGTTTTAGGAGGTAATGGTATTGCAGCGCCATTAAGACAAGTAGAGCAAATTCGAGTTGATGCTGCTTTAGACCCCACTAGACAACAATTAGCAGAAAACTTAATTGCCCTCACAACTGAGAAGGAGCAGTTGCAAAGACAACTAATAACAACAATTGAAACTGAGCAGAAATTAGAAACTGAGTATAAAAATATTCCTAATAAGCAATTAGAATTAACTCAGTTGCAAGGAGAAGTTGCTGTGAAAAAGTCTCGTCTTGATAAAATGCGATCTATTTTAGAAGATGCTGAAGCAGCAGAAGCTGAGATAGCTAGCAGTTTAGCTATTTCTAATAAAGCTGGTATTGCTAAGAAAGGTGTGAAAGAAGAAAAAAGTATGCCTTTAATGATGGCAGTAGGAGGACTTGCGGGTCTAGCTCTGGGTGGAGGTTTAATTTTTGTTCTGGGAATGCTTTCTGGTAAGTTCTATTCTTGGGAAGAAATTAAGGCAGCTCTGAAGGAAAAAGATGTACCGTTATTGGGTTTGTTACCTGATGTGATGCTTTTTGACTTAGATATGGAGTTAGAAGAAATGCCTTTGTTAATGGAGCGAAATTCACCTTATCTAGAATTTTATGAAAAGTTACGGACAAATCTACAACGTCAGGGAAATGGCTCTCCAAAAGTTTTGCTTTTCAGTAGTGGAGCCAAAGGAGAAGGGAAAACATTTTGTGCTTATAATTTGGCGATCGCTGCTGCACGAGCTGGTAGACGAACATTACTTATCGAAGGAGACTTAAGGTCTCCATCAAAAGCTCACTTTCTGAAAATTGTTCCTCATCCCCATAGCTATGCTGAACCACTTCGTTATTACGGGGATACTAATGATTGTATTCGACAAGTACCAGAAATAGAAAATCTCTATGTGGTGCCTAATCCTGGTACTATGAAACAACCGGGTGGTATCATTGAATCTAGTGAAATGCGAAGGCTACTTCTAGAGTCACGACATCGTTTTGACTTTGTGATTGTAGATGCTCCTTGTTTGACTCAGAATAATGATGCTTTTATTCTAGAGCCATATACTGATGGGATGATTATTGTGACTCGACCACACTATACTCTCTCTGGTGTATTAACTGAAGTCATAGACCAGTTAACAAATGATGAAGAGGATGAGTCTAGCAAGTCTGGTCCTAAGTTTTTGGGAGTTGTGGTTAATGGGGCTGATATTTCTGTAGAGTTTTCATTGGAACCATTGAATGATTTGGATTTTTCTGAACCACAGATTGCTAATTCACCTAGACCTAGGATAGGAGCTACAATTAATCATTAATAATTAATAATGGGTACTGAAAAAAAGTAGTTATCTGCCAAACCCGCCAAGAAATAAATTTCTTGGCTCAAAGCAAAAGTCATCTAAAGATAACTTAAACTAAAACCCACGGATTTTAATTCTTGGCAGATTAGCTTTACTGGTCAACCTCTCCTGGTCCCCAAGCAGGAGCTTTTTGCGCAGATCTTAAAATAAATGCAGCCATTTTTTCTACTAGCTCTTGAGACATCCAATTTTCAGTAACTTCACGACAGAAAATGCTATAGTTGCTGCCATCATATATCATTGGTTGTCTGAAAAAAGTAACTAAGTTATTTATATTATCTCGTGGTGGTGTTGCTCCTTTTAGTTTTTCCAGAGATAGATGTACTGAAGGATTAACTAAATTTGCTCCTCCTACATGACAATTTAAACAATTTTTAGCAAACATTTGTTTACCTTCAGATAAATCTTCAGCAGAAAATTTCTTAGTTTCACCTTGTTCATTTAATTTAATTTCTACTGGTATTTCTGCATCTAAATATCTTCTAACATAAGAATCTACAGCAGCTTGAGCTGGTCTTATATCAACAATTATTACTTGAATAATAATTAATATTATTAGTAGAAAACGAATCAATAGTGATTTTTTTAACATAATACTTTTATTACTTTTGTTAACTACTTTTTAGGAAGTAGGAAGTAGGAAGTAGGGAGTAGGAAGTAGGGAGTAGGGAGTAGGGAGTAGGGTGAACTCAGAAACCCGGTTTCTTTGCGTTAAACTAAAATAAATAAATAGCTGAGCGCTGTTTGCGCAGCATTCCGCAGAAAATGCTGACTGCTAAATGCTTAAAATAAATGATTTTAGATTAGGGTTTAATGAAGAGGAAACCAAATCAAATTTTTTGGTCTCCCATCAAAAAACTAATAACCTAAAATCATCAATCAATATTTCTTAAAGAAACAGAATTTTAACGGAAGATTTTACCGCCGCCCCACTGTTTACCAAGAACTTTTGGTTGTACGAGAATGTAACCAGCGATCGCATATAAATCATCCTCAGTAAGATTTCTCATTTCTGGGTAAATATCTGCACTCTTGATACTTGGGTGTAGTTCGGATATTTCGGTAAATCCATCATAAGTAGTAGGGTTGATCATGTAGTCTATGAGACCTTCTATGTTATCTCGTGGTGGATAGGCCAAAGCTAAAGCTTCTGGACCAAGGCCAACATCAGGATTAGTTTTGGTAATTCCTCCCACATGACACTGAGAACAAACATTATTAAATACCTGTTTGCCTCTGATGAACTCCTTAATAGTAAGTACAACTTCTTGACCATCCTCATTCAGAGGTAAAGTCCGATCATTATCAGTTAGTGTAGCAGCAGTGGCACTATTGATGAACGTTTGAAACGTCAGGAATAATATGGCAACTATAGCTATGAAAAATTTTTTCAAGTTTCTTCTCCTTAAAACTGGTAAATTAATTAACCAACTTATGTATGTTCATTAACTGAACTTCAGGTTTACTAAAGTTTTATCTAATTTTTATTTATCAGTGTTCAGTTGTCAATTAGTCAAGTGTTTAGACTTCTCTATTTGGAATCTGACTTTAGTTGTTGGGCCAATAGATGAGACATAATTGCCTTGGCATCCTCTAAGGCCAAACGAGTTTGAGAATTTTTATAAGATATCTTCATTTGGTCACAAAGACGAAGGACTTCATTTATATGGACATTAAAGTCCTCTGCTATTTCTTGGATTGATATATCAGCAAAACCCATAAAATTTTTTTCAATAATTAGGGAGTTGGGAGTTGGGAGTAGTGAAGAGCAAAACTTTTTAGGTCTTCTACAATCAGAACTTTAATTCTGAGGTGTAACTTGAATGTTATTCTCGTTTGTCGAGAGATTGTGTTGCTCTGTCTTATAGGGTAAATGGCAATGGGGTCCAGCTTCTAATAACTTAGGAGAAATAGATGTAACAGATAACGGTTTATGGAGACGAATTAACTGAACCAGAGTTTTCTTTAATTGGGTACGAGGTACAATAACGTCTACAAAACCATGTTCCAAGAGATATTCAGAGGTCTGAAAGTTCTCAGGTAGCTTTTCTCGGACAGTTTGTTCAATAACTCGTCGTCCAGCGAAACCTATTGTTGCCTTTGGTTCAGCAATAATAATATCTCCCAGCATGGCAAAACTTGCCGTTACACCACCTGTAGTGGGATGAGTTAAAACTGGAATATACAGCAGTTTAGCTTCCCGATGCTGTTCTAGGGCACCAGATATTTTGGCCATTTGCATCAGACTTAACATACCCTCTTGCATTCTCGCTCCACCGGAAGCACAAACAATTACTACAGGTAAACTTTCTTGAGTGGCCTTTTCAATTAATCGAGTTAGTTTTTCTCCCACAACTGAACCCATACTACCTCCCATAAATCGGAAATCCATTACTCCCAAGGCCACAGGTTCAGTTTCCATGTTACCGATACCTGTTTGTACAGCATCTAGAAGTCCAGTTTTGCTTCGATATTCTTGAAGGCGATCGCTGTATGCTTTGCGGTCACAGAATTTTAGAGGGTCTGTTGCTTTAATTGTGTTGTTAATTGGCATCCAGGTGTTACCATCTATTAACTGCTGAATCCTCTCTTCGCTGGATACTGGTATATGATGTCCACATTCCAGGCAAACCATTTGATTTGCTTGGAGATCTTTTGTATAAGTTAGAGCGCCACAAGCTTCACATTTAAGCCAAAGTCCATCAGCAATTTCTCTTTCAGGTCTTTGTGGAGAGTTTTGGGCTGATTTTCGGCGATTTGCAAACCAATCAAATAGAGACATTAATTAATATATTTTTGAATTATTTATTAGGTGGTTAAAATTTTTGTTAAATTTTGTATTCTACAGCTATTTAGATTAAAGATTAATGTTAAGGGAATAGGATTTTTTTTATCGTTAGAAAAGTTTAGTTTGATAATCGTTAATTTAGCCTATCGTTATCTTGGAAAAAATAAACTAAAGTAAGCGGATAATATATCGCTACCCCAAATAACTGTTAAACTAGCCCCCATTGCTAAAAATGGTCCAAATGGCATTGGTTGTCGTCGATTTAGCCAACCTAGGGCGATCGCTGTTCCACCTACAAATGCTCCCATACCACAAGCCAGAAAACAAGCTAATAATAAATATTTCCAACCCAACCAACTTCCGATCATGGCTGCTAGTTTAGCATCCCCTCCCCCCATAACTGTTTGTCCAAAAACTATGGAGCCAAATATGGAGATTAAGTCAAACAGCCATAGACCAACTACGGCTCCAATAATACCTATCATTAGATGATTAGATAAATTAATTACTTGAAAATTTGTCTCTAATGTGGTAAGCAATTGAAAAGCTAAACCAAAGATTAATCCTGATTGAGTTAGAGGATTAGGCAAGGTCATAGTGTCGAGGTCAATAATAGATAAAGCTAGTAGCCAACTAAAAAAAGCCCAATAGCCTAGGGTGGAAATACTAATTCCAAATTTCCAGAAAACAACTAAAAATAGTAAGGCTGTGATTAATTCTACTACTGGATAGCGGATAGAAATGGGATTTCGACAATGCCCACAACGTCCTCCCAAGGATAACCAACCGAATATAGGGACATTTTCTGTTGGTTTTAATCGACTATAACATTTGGGACAGCGAGATGGAGGCCAAAATATAGATAATCCTGTGGGTATCCGATATATGACAACGTTGAGAAAGCTGCCGATGGATGCTCCCAGGGCAAGGATGATTAGAGTAATAGGCCCTGTGATTAGTAAGTCCATATTGAGGTTAATAGATTTTAGATTCGATTAGTTCTATGGAAAGGAACAATTCTCCCGGTAATAAGATTGGTTGGTGGGAAAAAATTAAAGTAGTTCTATAACTTATGGGACTAATAGCTACACCATGAGGAAGTATAACTTGGTCAGGGTGGGTTTCTAGATAAGTACAAAATAGCAATCTAGCTAACTTTTGTAGATATGGAGAAATTAATAGGATAGTAGCTGGATCTGTACGCTTGATTTTTTGGTTTTCTATAGCATTTACCACGAGAAACTAAAATTTTAAAGATATAGCCCTATGTGTTAGGGAATAGGGAACAGGGAACAGCGGTCGTCAGCGGAGCTTCCCGTAGGGTGAGATGGATGGGTTCCCTAACTATATCTAATCGACCAAGAGAGGGAACAGGAGAATATCAAAAGGTTTTTCGTATAGGGAAATGCTCCGCAAACAGAATGTAAAAAGGTCCTAACCTTTGCTTCGATTGCTATATTTCCTGCTATGGTACTTGACTTTAGTAAAAGGTTGACAAATACTTTTTGATTTGTTAGCTTTTGCTGATGTAAGCTGATCAATAAATATCAGTAATTATTGGTTATTTTTTAATTAGAAAAACTAGCAAAATATCAAGTTTATATCGTAACATATTTTCAGCATTTCTTGTGGAATGCTGCGCCAAAAACTATTAGGTATTAGCTATTCCTTTTTGTTGTTGATAAAAGCTTTTTTATTCAAAATTAAATTTGACTATAAAAGCCAAATTTCAACTCTATATTCATTTAAACATCTTGCTTAAAGTTGAGGTGTTTTTCCTGAATGCGGACCCATTTCCCTGGAAAAACTAGCTGAATATTTACTGAAAATTTAGGTATAGCAATCCTAAATTAGGTTTTAATAATTCAAAAACTAGAAATAAACTCTAAAAGTTTTACCTATTGCTTATTATTAAAAAGCAATAAGATTTTAGAAAAAACAAATATAGGATTTTTATAGTAATTAGATTTTGTTTTTGTCGAAAAAGAAACTGTAGGGGTTTGGTCTCCAAACCCAAACAAATAAGGAATTTGGAGACCAAACCCCTACGGTAAAATATGAGAAGCTATTTAGTAGGATTGCTATATATAACTTCGATTGATTTCAAGCATAAATTAATAGTTACAAGGAAACTCAAAAAGTGTCACAAACCAAGCCAACTATTTTAGTAAGTGGAGGAGCAGGATATATCGGTTCCCATGCAGTTCAGGCTTTACAAAAAGCAGGTTATGATGTACTAATTTTAGATAACCTCGTCTATGGACATCAAGATATTGTTGAAAATGTCCTGAATGTAAAAATGATTGTTGGGGATACGAGCGATCGCCTCTTATTAGATAAAATTTTTGCTACTCACAATATTGCAGCGGTAATGCACTTTGCTGCATATATTTTTGTTGG
The DNA here is from genome assembly GCF_035285525.1 of Okeania sp. Classification (GTDB taxonomy): domain Bacteria; phylum Cyanobacteriota; class Cyanobacteriia; order Cyanobacteriales; family Microcoleaceae; genus Trichodesmium. The sequence goes on from NZ_JAYKGW010000030.1 coordinate 9,912, forward strand.
GGAATCAGTCAAAGACCCCCTAAAATATTATCGCAATAATGTGCTTGGTACATTAACATTGTTAGAAGCGATGCTGAAAGCAAATGTCAAAAAGTTTGTTTTCTCTTCAACTGCTGCTATCTACGGGGAACCGAAAACAAGTCCTATTCCTGAAGACCATCCCAAACATCCAATCAATCCTTATGGTACAAGTAAGCGGATGGTAGAGCAAATATTGACAGATTTTGAGGTTGCTTATGATTTTAAGTCAGTTTGTTTCCGTTATTTTAATGCAGCGGGAGCGCATCCTAATGGTTTTACTGGAGAAGATCATAACCCAGAAACTCATTTAATTCCACTGGTGTTGTTTGCAGCATTGGGTAAGCGAGATTCTATATCAATTTTTGGTACAGATTATGATACTCCTGATGGTACTTGTATTCGCGATTATATTCATGTGTGTGATTTAGCAGATGCTCATGTTTTGGGATTAGAATATTTATTGAATGGTGGTAAGAGTGATTTCTTTAATTTGGGTAATGGTAATGGGTTTTCAGTAAGAGAAGTGATCGAGACTGTGAAGAAAGTTACTGGTAAAGAGTTTAAGGTAGAGGAGCGCGATCGCCGTCCTGGAGATGCACCTATTTTGGTAGGAAGTAGTGAGAAAGTAAGGAAAATATTAGGTTGGTGTCCGAAATATCCAGAAGTTAAAGATATTGTTGCTCATGCTTGGCAATGGCATCAAAAAAGACATGGGGAATAAAATTCATGCATTCAAAAGTCATGCATTCAAAAGTTAAGAAATTTATTGTATGTGATTGTGACTGGAATATAGTCGAAGGAAGCAATTTTGAGGGTAGCATCAAATTGCTTCCTCAGGCAATATCATGCATTCAAAATTCATGCATTCAAAAGTCAGAAATTTATTGTATGTCATTGTGACTGAAATATAGTCGAAGGAAGCAATTTTGAGGGTAGCATCAAATTGCTTCCTCAGTCAATTCAAAAGTTAGGAATAATCCTATAGTTATAGTTACAAATTATATATAAACTTTTCATCCTTTTTTAGCATCTATATCAAACTTAAAACCAACTTCAGTTTCATTAGTTATTTCTATACTTTCCCAGGAATTATTATTAATCTGAATACTATCAATTTTAGCCAAGCGAAAATTTTGTAGATTTTTCTGACCACATTTTTTTTCAATTTCTAATAGTGACATTCTTGATATTTTCCTGACAATTTTAATATGATTTATTAATTGTATAACTATTTTTTTATTTATACTATTTTACACTGAACTTCCAAGTTTAAAGGTTTAGTTTTACCTTGTTTGAACGAGCGCGATCGCTTCCTCAGTAAATAACGAATAGTAAAATTAGGCCAACTGCGGGAATCTTGCCCGCGACAGGTATACCTCATGGTCAACGGAAACGAAGGAATGTTCGGTACGGCAGCAAGATGTTCCCACTGCCATACTTCGTAAACAAAATTCTGTAACTTCTGACTTCCTATCTAATCTAATTCCCGCCTCCCCTCCAACGCACGCGCTAATGTCACTTCATCCGCATATTCCAAATCTCCTCCCATAGGCAAACCAAAAGCAATGCGTGTCACTTTTGTAAAAGGTCTCAACAACTGACCAATATATAAAGTAGTTGTCTCTCCTTCCACACTGGGACTAATAGCAATAATCACTTCCTGAATATTCCCTTGACTGACTCGCCGTACCAAGGGTTGAATACTCAACTGTTCAGGACCAATACCATCCATCGGTGAAATAACTCCTCCCAGAACATGATATAAAGCTTTGTATTCCCGTGTTTTTTCCAAAGCAATTAGATCGCGGGAATCACAGACAACACAAATAGTTTCTTGGTCTCGTTGAGGGTTGCGACAAATTTCACAAATAGGTTCAGCAGATAAATGGAAACATTTCTGACATAAACCTACTTTTCTCTTGGCATCAACTAAAGCTTGAGCTAAAGCTTTAATTTCTTCTTCGGGACGTTTAATAATATATAATGCCAAACGCTGTGCTGTTTTCGGACCAACACCAGGCAATAGTTGTAATTGTTCAATTAGTCGTGCTAAAGGTCGAGTATAAATTTTGAATTTCCTCCATTTCAGTTATCAGTAGGGACGTTGCATGCAAAGTCCGTACAGTTATCAGTACCGACTACTGAAGTCAGAAGTTTGAGACCTTATTTTTTGGTCAAAACTTGCTATTTGATTTTAGCTAAATCAGGACTTACGCAAGGGAACTATAAATGGGTTATTGGTGCGTTACGAGATACGCTTTTCATGTCGCGTAGCGAAACGCACCCTACAAATAGCGTTGATGCGTAAGTCCTATAAATCTTGGATATTTTAACTATTTCACCAAAATTTAGTCCTAAAAGAAATATTGTCTTTACCTTTCTGGTCTTGTTTTCTACTTTTTCCATCTGCTAATAGCGATCGCTTATAGCGGATTTCCTGAACGGTAAACCACTGTTGCCGAATTTTGATGGTTATTATCCTGTAGTTGGTGCTTGGGTTATTGGTGGGGAAGCTGCTGGTATTTGTATAAGGGAAGATAGGGAAATTGTAACTCAAGATTTGAGTATGTTTGTACCTCATTATTTTAGTTAGGGTAGGGAGTAGGGAATAGAGAACAGGGAACAGCTCAGACGAGAAACCAGAAACCGGGTTTCTCCTGTGTAACTTCTTTTTTTCCTATACTCTCTACTCTCTACTCCCTACTCTCTACTCCCTAATCTAAGAAATAACTTGACGTTGAGCAACAAATAATTCTTTAATTCCTGTTTCTGCTAAGTCTAAAATTTGATTCAGTTGAGTACGACTAAAACTACCTGCTTCTGCTGTTCCCTGAACTTCAATTAAAGCAGGTTTGTCATTCATCACCACATTAAAATCAATTTCTGCTGCTACATCTTCTGGGTAGTTCAAATCTAAATAAGTTTCCCCTTCCAATAACCCCACTGATACAGCAGCAACTTGATGCAAAATAGGCGATCGATCTAACTCTCCCCGATCTATTAATTTGTTAATAGCATTTGCCATTGCCACAAACCCCCCAGTAATAGAAGTAGTGCGAGTACCTGCATCTGCTTGCAAAACATCAGCATCAACTATTATAGTCCGTTCCCCTAATAAATTCATATCCAGAGAAGCTCTCAAACTACGTCCAATCAACCTTTGAATTTCTTGAGTTCGACCAGACAGTTTCATAAATTCTCGTTGTTGACGTTGGGGAGTTGCCCCAGGTAACATTCTATATTCTGCGGTCAACCAACCTTGACCTGTATCTGCTAAAAATTTCGGTACTCCTGGTTGAGTGGTGACAGTGCAAAGTACCTTTGTGTCGCCACACTTGGTTAAAACAGAACTGGTGGCAAATTTAGTGTAATCTAATTCAAAACTAATAGGTCGTAATTGGTTTGATGTTCTACCATCGGGACGTTGCCAAGACATAATATTTTTAATTAATAATGAATAATTAATAATTACCTCTGGTTAAAGCCGAAAGAATTGAACCAAGTGGGGAAATATTATTTCTTTTTTCTATCTAATTATAGAATCGGAATAATTAGTTTATGGAAAACTGTGTAACTTCTCACCTAATTCTTTTCCTTCTGCCTCTATTTCAAAGGGGGGTTGGAGAGATTCTTTCTACCCTGTGCTGAAGATTAATTATTAATTGGTAAAGTTTCGATAATCTAAAAATTGAATATTGAGAGATAATTTTTAATTATTGAGAACTAATTTTCTCTGATATTTCTTTTTGAATTTGGGTTATTGTTTCATCTCCATTAATAGTAAGTAATTTTTGTCGATATTCATAATATTCCAAAATTGGGATAGTACGCTCATAAAATAAATCTATCCGACGCTGTACAATTTCTGGGTCATCGTCAGTACGCGATCGCTCCTTACACCGATTCATCAATTCTGCCTCAGACACTTTTAAATAAATTGCCCAATCTAATTTTTGTCCCAAATCATCTAGTAAAAAATGTAGTTCCTCTGCTTGGAAAGCTGTTCTGGGATAACCATCCATTAACCAACCATAATTAACATCAGACTCTAAAAGTTGTTGACGTACAAACTTAATCATGGTTGGGTCTGGCACTAAGTCTCCCTTTTCTACATAAGGTTGTACCACTTGACCTAATTTTGCTTGATTAGCGATCGCTTCTCTGAGTAGATCGCCAATAGATATCAAAGGAATTTGTAGGTTCTGACATAGTAAATTTGCTTGAGTTCCTTTACCAGCACCTGGACCACCTAAAATTATTAATCTCACGACAATGTACAATAAACGTTTCTATATTTATGTATTTTGTATAGTAATCCCAAAGAGGTTTGGGGAAAAAGTCCGTTTTTATTAATGTTCTCCACACTCTACTTCCTCAAACTTGGACATATATATAGTGTTAAATTTATCGTATAATCAAAAAAAGCACTATATATTGATATTGTCTAAGGCAAACTTTCAGTCCAGCTTAGATATTATAGTTGGAAAAATCAGTATATTCAGCATAATATATTTTTAAACTTTAATTTCATGGTCGCACAATTACAAACCCCTTCTCTCAACGTTCTCAGTGACTTACCTTATACTGTTCCTGGTTTAGTACAGGTATTCACAAGTGGTCAACGTAATTTTTTTACTGATGTTATGGCCCAAGCCTTGAGAATAGCTGGCCAAGGTAAGTCAGTATTAATTGTACAATTTCTGAAAGGGGGTATTCATCAGGGGTATAATCAACCAGTACAATTAGGGCAAAATCTCGACTGGGTTCGCTGCGGTTTTCCTGGTTGTATTGATGGGTCGGATATAGATGAAAGTGAGAAAAATTTACTACTTGATTTGTGGCGCTATACTCAGGCAGTGGTATCTGAAGGAAAATATGAGTTAGTAGTTCTTGATGAATTAAGTTTAGCAATTAATTTTGGTTTAATTCCTGAGACTGAAGTGTTAGATTTTCTAGACAAGCGTCCTCGTCATGTAGATGTAATTTTAACAGGACCAAATATGCCTGAAGAAATTTTGCAGATGGCAGACCAAATTACAGAAATTCGTCGCAGTCATAGACCATAATTTCAGTTATCGGTTATCAGTTTTGTCAGCAGCAGCAATCTATCTCCAGAAACCGGGTTTCTTAAAGAAACCCGGTTTCAATAGTAAGGGAGACGAGGCCAATCTAGTTAGTCGTTAAGACTGTCAACTTCCCTGAGAGGCCCGCCACTACAGGAGGGCCAATCTAGTTAGTTGTTAAGACTGTCAACTTCCCTGAGAGGCCCGCCACTACAGGAGGGCCAATCTAGTTAGTCGTTAAGACTGTCAACTCCCCTGAGAGACCCGCCACTACAGGGGGGCCGGTCTAGTTAGCTTGTCGTTAAGACTGTCAACTCCCCTGAGAGACCCGCCACTACAGGGGGGTCGGTCTAGTTAGCTTGTCGTTAAGACTGTCAGCTCCCCTGAGAGACCTGCCACTACAGGGGGGCCGGTCTAGTTAGCTTGTCGTTAAGACTGTCAGCTCCCCTGAGAGACCTGCCACTACACAAATAGAAGATGACCTTAGCTTTCAGCCAAGGATTAAAATCTTTGGCCAAACAATTTTAGTTAACAGTTAATAATTATCAGTTTTTACGAATTTTATCTGAAATGAATATTGCGATCGCGACTAAATATGCCACAATAAATTATTTAGATAATAACAGAAATTGAAAGTTGGAAATCAAATTCCTACAGTTTTTTTCATTGTGGTAAACTAGCGTAGAAACGTTGCATCGAACGTTCCTATTGAGTTATTATTTTTTTTTATTTAGTTCATTGACCTGAAAATTGTTGAGGGTTGCTATTATTAAAAAATCAAGCATTTTTTTGACTAAATTTAAGTTAATTATTGACTAAGTAAAATGACTATCACTAACAACCCATCTAATATTAAAATATCTCTGCCAGATCATACAAATTATCAGAATCAGACAGCACTTTCAGTATCAATCAACCTAATCTTAAAATATCTCTACCAGACCATACTCAATTACTAGAATCAGACGGCACTTTTGTGAATAATTTTCAGGAGTATCCCCAAAGCATTTTATTAACAGATTCTATTCAACTTATTTATTAACTAAATCAGGACTTAAGCAAAGCAACCAAGAAACCAGGTTTATTGCCCTGATATTCAGGTTTAAATCACAAAATTTCGGCAAAGAAATCCGGTTTTTGTGTAAGTTCTATAAGTAATAGGATATTTACTTCCGTAAAACGTTATACACCTTACAGGTTTCAAATTATATGGAGAATAAATGTAATGCCAATTCAACGTCAGTACAGTTTACCTAACTGCAAATTGATTTTGCAAGGCTTAAGTGATACTGAAGGAACCAACTTAAATCCAGGCAAAGTATTATCTATATTAATGAGTGCTGAATGTCATATTTATGGCCAAGAGTCACCATTAACTGGGGGACAAGATTTTTTTGAAAGTTTGGTCAGACAAGTTAGTAGCTATGCTCAGGAATTTCTCAGTGGTATATCTTCCCCTAGACACCATAGTGGAAAACAAGAGTTACTAGAGTTACATAGAATAGATGCTAATCTCCACAGATTAACTATCTTTGATGGTAATGTTTCTAGGGGGAATATGGCCGAGCAAAAACCCGGAAGAACTATTGATTTAACTACAGTTCAGTTATTTGATTTAGTTGAGGCGATAGACCAGTTTTTTGCTGACTCTCTGACTTTACCAGGCTTCTCTTTGGCAGTAAAACCTGTTTCTCGAAGAAAAGCCAAGTCAGGAGAACCTATAGCCGAAAAAGTTTTACCAGTTGCTGTGGGAATGTCGGGTTTAGCAGTAGCAGCGTTGGCTTTATTCTTTGTACCTATTCCAGAAGTACAACGTCCGAAGGAACCTCAACCACAATCAGATGAAAGTGTGGGTAATCTAGAGACATCTCCTAAAAATACCCCAGAACTTGGTTTGAACCCGGTTCCCGTTTCTGAAGGTTTAGACTCTTCTCGGGAATCAACTGGTATAATAGATGATTCTGAGCAGATAGAAACAAAAGAAAATTCAGAGTTATCTTTGACTACCAGTAGGGAAATTACAGATCCAGCAGAGATTGAAAGATTGCAAAGTTTACTTTATGATGCTATTGATGAGTCTTGGACTATAGAAATCAACGCAGATTTAGTTTATAGTGTAACAATGACTGGCGATGGTTATATTACTGGCTACAAACCAATAAATCCTGCTGCTGCTGATGGGGTTGATAAAACTCCTTTGCCAGATTTACTGAACCAAAAGGCAGTTGGTAGAGGTAATAGTCAGTCCACGGCTAAGTTTAAGGTTTTTTTCAGTGCACAAGGTTTTCTAGAAGTAGAACCTTGGTGAATATTAACCACAATGGATAATGAAAGATGATGTTATCTGTCATAGCCGTCGCGAGCAAGATGCAGGATTCCCGAAAAATCGCACTGATATTTTCATCATTTATCTGTCCTGAAAAAAACCAGTAGTAGGTTGGGTTGAGGGACGAAACAAGGGCAATAATTTTTACTCCCCGACTCCCCAACTCCCTAATGCACCATTTTAGATGAAACAGTTCAGTAGGTTGGGTTTCGTCCCTCAACCCAACAATAGATGTAGCTTGCTTCTCCGTAGAAGTAACTCAACAATAGTCAAGTTTTATTGGGTTTGATTATGATACCACTACGGGTCAGCAAGCTACATTTTTAGGTATGTTAGTCCAGTAGCACTTATCTCTAAACCAGTTTTTAAGGTAGGATTCAAATTGAAGTCACTAATAAAAAGGCCGTGAGTAAATCTTCTACTACTCGGATTAATTTTAGGTCTCCGGGAATAGATTTGTTAATACTATGCTTAATATTTAGATTATTACTACTGGTGGTAGCTAGTGGCTTTTCCTGGGTGTTGGGAATGGCAATCGCTGTTCAATATCCTTCTAATTCTCAAGAGATACCAATAGTAGAAAAGTTTTTTCATGGAAGTAATGACAGAGAGAATATTTCAAGAACCTTTGCCCTAATTTTTAAGAGCTACCTCTAAATAGGGTGTGCTGATTGATCGGAAACCGTAAAAGTCTTTTTGTCAGGAGAGGAGCCAGAACCCAGAATCCAGGAGGAATCAGAATTTATAGAAGAGGTAGCCAGAATAATCGGAGCTAGTGATTTTCTTCCCTATCTTGCCCAAAATCCTAGATTTTTCAACCGAAATTACCTAAAAGCTGGTACTTTATTAGTACCTGCAAAGCTTAAAACCTTTACCTGTCAATGCTTTTATATTTAATCAGCAAGCCCTAAATAGGGTTTGCTGATCAAGTCTTTCTTTTCCCACACTTCCCACCCTTCCCACACTTCCCACACTTTCCACACTTTCCCGCTTCTCGTAACTCTTAACTACTCCCTACTCGCTAAAACCCTAATTAAGCCTTAGGTTGTTGGATAGCAGAATTCAACTTATTGAGAGCTTGATCAATTTTCGACAATTCTGGATGTTGTTCTAATTTGGCCTTTACTTTAGCCTTGGGTATTTTTACTTTCTTGGCGTGTTCTTGAACTTCATTAATAATGCGTTCCCGATATTCTTCTAATCCTTTGATTACTTCTTCTATTTCTTGGGTTGTTGTTTGTGCAGTATTCGCTTCTAAAGTTTCAGACATAATAACTTTTAATTAATTTTGGTATTTTGCCAAAATTAATCATCCCAGACTTGGGGATTAGTTGCTAGTATTTGTAAAGAAACGTAAATAAAATTAAGCAGATTTTAATATGGAGATTAACCAAATTCAGGTATACTTAGAAAGCTCTGATTCTCAGGAAAGATTAAAAGGGCTGACTGAGTTAAGGAAATATGAAAGTGAAATAGCAGTTCCCCTTCTCAAAACTAAACAGCGTGACCCAGAATTTTTAGTCCGTTCATTCGTAGCGATGGGATTAGGTAATAAACGCACCCCTGAAGGTTTCCGGATATTACTAGAAATGATGAAAAATGACCTAGACTATAATGTGCGAGCAGAAGCAGCAAACTCCCTATCTAAATTTGGAGCAGAAGCAGTTCCCTTTTTAGTAGAAAAATTTCGCGAAGATGATAATTGGTTGGTGCGTCGGAGTATTCTTGCTCCTTTGATGGATATGCCATTTCCTGAAGCTTTATATGACGTTTGTATGTGCGCGATCGCTGGTGAAGATATGACAGTAAGGGAAGTTGCCATTAGTGGTTTAGGTGCGTTAGCGGGGACTAAGAAAGAAAAGGATGCTTTGGAACAACTATTAGCTTTTGTCAGTTCTAAATTTTGGAATATTCGGTGGCGAACAGCTCAAGGGTTAAGTAAATTTGATGATCCTCAAGCAAAAGCAGCTTTGAATTATCTTAGCAAAGATGAAAATCATAAAGTAGTTGCTGTAGCTTTGGAAGGTTTAATGTTGTAAAAAGACAGAAAGCAGGGAGCAGAAGGAGTAAATAATTAGGTAGTGGTTTACAAGTAGTGATACTCTCAAAAAAAGTCAATTAGTCAAGGGAATAAAATTTCTTTCAAACTAAAAATTGAGGTAATTTATGTTCCCTGTTTTCTGTTTCTTAAAAGCGATAAATTTTGGCTTTCTTAACAATTGAGATGCACCCAAATAATTATTTTTACTAAGCGACAAAAAGTGAAGAAAATTAACAATTTCTTGGAAGTTTAAATTAAAGATTCTCGTTCCCTTCTATTAACACTAAAAATTCATACTCAAATCCACGCAGATAAGAATCTAATTGTAAAGTATATTCTCCACCCACAGGCATAATACTTGTCCATTCACTTTCATTGCCTTCCACATTAGGTTCCCTGGTGATCAGTAGGCCATCAGGATTAATAATTGCGGGAAAGACATCTCCTAAATTTTTGATAGTTAGGGTCTGACCCTGAATCATCCTCACTCGGTAGTTATGACTTCCACTACCAATAATCTCACCTCTAACAATAGCTGTGTCGCTTTTTGGGGAGAAGGTAATGGTCTTATCTACCATTGCACAACTATTACGAGTTCGGTTCTTGGCAACCCAACCTTCAACAGGATTAGTAATTTGTAGCCAACCAGATTGTTCATCTGCGACAGAAACATAGGTATTATTGTTAAGTTCACCAACTATATTACCTTGTTGAACTTCTGGACTCCTACGAACATTCAGAGGTGGGTCAAGGTCGTAAACTATGGCCATACTAATTTTGCAGCCAGATGTTGGTGGTGTAATTACAACTGGACTAGATTCTTGACTAACTAAAACTGAGTTGTTGTGCAGCCTTGTTATCGAAAAATAATTACTAACAAGTTCTGAGGAACCAGACTGAATTGTGAAATAAGCTATAGAAGCAGCACTAGCAAGTCCAGTTATTCCAATAATGAGTTGTATTTTATTGAATGACATAAATTTTACTTAATTTATCAAGAGCAAAAATGGGACTTGGAGACCAAACCCTTATGCTTCAATACTACAACATAATTTAATTGATAATTGATAATTGATTATTGATAATAAAATAATTTTTTATATCTCTAATTTTTTATCTGACTCTCTAATACTCTAATTATCCATTATCCATTAATAATAAGCCATATCAAAATAGAGTGATATAAAGGTGCAAAGAAATCGCAATAAACTATTAGATAAAGTTAAGAAAGAAGTTATGGAACTGCGATCGCAGTCTCTACATAATGCAGTAATAATTAATCTGCTTCGTGAGCAACCATCCCAACAATTAAAACGTTCTTGGGATATAGAAATAAAAGTAGGAAAGCGACCTATTTTTCAACTCCCTGCGAAAGTAAATATTATGCAAGTTTTTGACCGCATGAAAGGAAAATTACTTTTATTAGGAAATTCTGGATGTGGCAAGACTACAACTTTACTAGAATTAGCCAGAAAACTTATAATTCGAGCGGAAAAAAATCCAAATACACCTATACCAGTATTATTAGACCTGGCGACATGGCAAAATCATCATCAGAAAATTTCAAATTGGTTAGTTAATCAAATTAATATTAAATACAATATTCCTCATCAAGTTACGATAAATTGGCTAGAAAATCGGCTACTATTACCTTTAATAGATAGCTTCGACCAAGTACCTACAGAATTATCAGAATATTGTTTAGAAGGAATTAATAAATTATCGGTAGATTTTCAGCCAAAACACTTAGTTATTTGTAGTAGTTTTACCGCTTATAAAAATTGTTATAATAAGTTTAGAGTGAATGCTGCTGTTTTATTAAAACCTTTAAAAACAAATCAGATTCAAGATTATTTATTGGTGGCTAGAAGTCGAGAACTTTGGAGTTATATTCAAGATGAACCAGAGTTATTAAATTTAGCTAAAACACCATTAATGTTAAGCATGATGACTTTAGCTTATGAAGAAATTTTGATGGCTGCTTGGATGAGAATTACTTCTAAACAGGAAAAAGAAAAATACTTATTAAATGCTTATATTCGTTCTCAGTTAGGGGTAGAAAATAACTATAGATTTTATTCTAAACGTAAGGAACCACTACCAGAACAAACAAGACGATGGTTGTCATGGTTAGCCAAACGAATGGCGGCAGAAAATCTTCAGGAATTTAGAATAGAAAAACTTCAGCCAAGTTGGTTAAATTATCATGGTGAATTACAGGCATATCAGTTAACAACTAATTTAATTAGTTTGATTAGTGTATTATTTTGGGGGTTTGCTTTTGGGTTTATTTTAACTTTGATTTGGCAATGGCAATTAGGGTTAATTGGTGGTGCTATTAGTGGATTAATTGGTGGTATATTGAGTTTGCCAGGAATCAAAAAATTGGTGCTGCGAATTATTTTATTTAGTCATGGGCATATTCCTTGGAATTATCGTCGTTTTCTCAATTATTCTGCTAGTAAATTATTGTTACAAAAAGTAGGTAACAGATATCAATTTATTCATTATTTATTGTATAAACATTTTCTGGAAATGTAGTTGGTATTTCTGCTTTATGCAATACTTTATGCAATACTTGTTCAGCAGTTAATTCTAATCCCTCAAATAGAGAATCTATGAGGATAGTATTTCCCATATATACCAATGTGCACTGGCACGCTTTACAAATTGCAGGAGCTGTCCAATAGATAAAAGCCTTATATTATCGGCGATTCATTCTTTCTGTTCCCTCCATACCTGTTCCCTCCATACCTGTTCCCTACGCGCAGCCCTATAAGTTTGTGGCGGTGCATCTGGATAAAAAAACTGTAATACTCCTAGCTTGACTATCAATAATCGAGACCCTTAATACCCCTACATCTAAATAATCTCTAGCTTTAGCCGTAAGTTGACCAAATGTTTGACTAGGAGAAATAATTTCTATGACTAAATCTGGCGGTACAGAACAAGCAAAATCTTCTTCCCAATCTTCAGAAAAATGTTCGGCAGCAAGATATAATAAATCTGGTACTGGTATCTAATCTTTTCCTTTTTTTGCTTAACTTAACTGCTAATTCTGGATAAACTTTTCCTTTTCCTTCACACCATTCATCAATTAAATATAATAATCCACGAGTTAGTTGAGAATGAAATTTTTTGGGTGACATTTTAGCTACAGCTTTTCCATCAATAAATTCATAAGTAATATCTCCATCTCCTGGGAAAAGTTCCAGAAAATCTTGTCATGTAAGTCTATCTTTTGTTTGTACCATTTTGTCTATTTTAGGATATACTATATAACGATAATTTTGATAGAGCGATCGCTTATTCTTTGTAAGCATTTCCTCCGAAATACTGCGCCCAATTAGTAGTCAGCTCAAGGGCAACAAAAATGAATTAGGCAAGCACTATTTTAACTTCTTAGCCAATCCTATTATTATCAAAAAAGAGGTGATTATTAATTGTTAATTATTGGATCCATTTTTCCTAAAAATATATTTATTGCCGATTTTTAACTATTAAAAAATTCCATTTTTTTATGACCAAAACATTTCTGCAAAGCATAGAGAAAGTGATGGAAAAACCAAAGGATTAATTACTTAATTATCTGATAAAATAGTTTCTAACTTATAACCTTTTGGCGTAGGATAACAATAGATATAAGCTTGACGATTACTTACATCTAAAACCCAATATTCAAAAATATTTGCTCTGGCATCAATAAGTGTTTTTTCTTCCCTATCTATTTTTAAAGTCATGTCAGAAATTTCGATTAAAAAGAATATTTCCTTTGGACTGGGATGACAATTACCATAAGCTTGTGGCGCGATTTTTATTATAGCAATATTTGGTTCTGGCTCAGAAGTTGATAATGTAACTGGTAACTGCATTCTAACATGAGCTTCCTGAGTTAATTGAGCTTTTAAATAACAGGTATAAGAATACCGTGGTCTATCATTTTATGGTATTCTGTTATTGTTCACAAACAAATTTTGGTGGTTGTTATTAATATAAACTCCTATTTTATATAAGTATATTAATCCTAAATAGGTTGATCGTAGGGGTTTGGTCTCCAAACCAAAATGCCAAGGGATTGAGAAACCAAATCCCTACAATTTTTTTTCAGGAATGATTTGATATTGCTATAGATTTATCCTTTATTAACAGGACTTACGCAAATGTACTATATATAGAGTAAAAAAACTATAACGTTATAGTTTTAAGTACCATATCTAGGGTTGCTCCGTAAGTCCTGTACTATTTTCCCAAAATACTGCTATATTAATCTTTGGTTGATTAATATCTGACAACATTTTAATATTTCAACCTTTATTATTGGTGATTTATGGCTCACGAACAACTGTTTATTATATTTTCTGAAGCGTAAAAAAATGCCTATTGCCTATTGCCTATTCCCTTAACGGAATTTCAACCTTTATTATTGGTAATTTATGGCTCACGAACAACTGTTTATTATATTTTCTGAAGCGTAAAAAAATGCCTATT
>NZ_JAYKGW010000031.1:0-39597 GCF_035285525.1 Okeania sp.
ATTTATGGCTCACGAACAACTGTTTATTATATTTTCTGAAGCGTAAAAAAATGCCTATTGCCTATTGCCTATTCCCTTAACGGAATTTCAACCTTTATTATTGGTGATTTATGGCTCACGAACAACTGTTTATTATGCTTTCTGAAGCGTAAAAAAAATGCCTATTGCCTATTCCCTATTCCCTTAACTAAAATGATTCAACCTCGAAAAAGATTTGCTCAACATTGGCTAAGAAGTGACAAAGCTTTGAATAAAATTGTTCAAGCTGCCGAACTATCCAAAAGCGATCGCATCCTAGAAATTGGTCCGGGTACAGGTATCCTCACTCATCGTTTATTACCTCTAGTAGATGCAGTTATTGCTGTCGAAATTGATAGAGATTTATGTCAAAAATTAGTTAAAAAAATTGGCGGAGTAGAAAATTTTTTATTGTTACAAGGAGATTTTTTATCCCTAGATTTAGAAACAAATTTAGCACAATTTCCTGCATTCCAAAATCCTCATAAAGTTGTCGCTAATATACCTTATAATATTACCGGACCAATTATAGAAAAACTATTAGGAACCATCGCCCAACCTCTAACTAATTCTTATGATTTAATCGTCTTATTATTACAAAAAGAAGTAGCAGATAGAATTTGTGCAAAACCAGATTCCAAAGCTTATAGTTCCCTATCAGTAAAAATTCAATATTTAGCCAACTGTGAATTTATTTGTGATGTTCCAGCTAAAGCATTTTATCCACCTCCAAAAGTAGATTCTGCAGTAATACGAATACGACCTCAATTAATAGAACCCCAAGCAAATAATCCCAAACAAATGGAAAATTTAGTCAAATTAGGTTTTGCTAGTAAACGGAAAATGTTGAGAAATAATCTTAAAGCAGTTGTGGAGCGCGATCGCCTATTCGGAATTTTAGAAAAATTAAAAGTTAATTCTCAAAGTCGTGCAGAAGATTTAAGTGTCCAAGAATGGGTGGCATTAGCAAATAGTTTAGAGGAGTTTTAACAATTTTTTGAGCATTTTTGAGGATTGATAGAGTACAATAAAAATAGGACTTACACAACTGCAACGTATTTTCGTCGGATACGACAGTCGGGAAGCAATCTCAAACCCCTTTTTTTCCTACCTTATGCGTAAGTTCTAAAAAAATATAAATCCTAACTTATGCAAAGCAACCAAGAAACTGGATTTATTGCGGTGATATTGTTGCTCAAACCAGGAAATTTTGTTGATAAACCCGGTTTCTGCGTAAGTCCTACCTATATAAACTTAAAAGCAAATAAATTATGCAGAAAATTATAACTATCTTGGGTATTAGTGCAGTTTTAGTATCTTTGACAACTATTGCTAAAGCACAATCCAATAATATTCCAACAGGAGCAACTATATCTGGAGATTCTCTCAGAACAGTAGAAGATAGATCAATTATTAATGATGATAATTACCGTATCTTTATTGCTCCCTCAGAATCTAGTAATCCTACTACTAAAAGAATTAAAACTTATGAGCTGCGTCGTCAACAGCAAACAGTAGAAGTAGTTCCCGGATTCTCTATTCCTGTTAACCCAGATAAGACTCCATTAGAAAACCCCGTAGAAGAGAATAACTTAAATGGTGATAAATCTGAAGAAGGATTTACAATTGAATTAGGAATCTAGAAATTGTTGGTACTATTAAAGCAAATTATAGATTCAAGTGTCAATGAAAAATAGAGAACTAAAAAATCATTAGTTCCCTATTTTTTTATCTCCTTCCCATTACTGAAAAGTAAGACAAATATTAGATGGAATAGACATCTCCTGCTCAAAACAAAAATATAATGAATAGTTAAAATATCTACTCTACAAAATTAATTAGGGTTTGCAGAAAAAGTCTTTTTGTTAAGGTAGGGAGTAGTTAAGAGTAAGGATTTAGGGTACTTACAGAAGAAATAGTTAAAAAAATAGTTTCTTAATCGTTCTGTCTTATTTAATGTAAAATCCTTAGTTTTTGACCTTTTTTGACAGAAAAAATTCGTACTTTTTCCAGATATAAAAAGCCTCAGACTTTTGTTTGTCAATACTTCTAGATTTATTCAGCAAGCCCTAATTATACAAATTATTCCACATTATTTGATTTGAGCCATCATTGCAGCGTCATCCCAATAAGAAGATACTTGTTTAATTTTACCATTTTCATTAATCTCAAATACACTAATTCCCTCTGCAACTCCCTGCTTACCATTTTTACCTTCTCCCCGCATCGTCCATTTAACTGCTGCTCCATTATCCACAATAAATATATTATCGGGTGTCAATTCTAATTTGGCAAAAATCATTGATAATAACCCAAAAAATTTTTGATAGTCTGACTGGATATTGCTGGGTGGTTTACCTACAGGGTCATAAGTAACCCCATCTTCCGTAAAGTTTTCTACCCATGCTTCAGCATTCATCGCTGCCATATTTGTAAAATAAGAGTTGACGACTGTCTCGATAGTTTCTTTTGTCATTTTTGAATTTGATTTAATAAGTGTTTACCCTAAAACTAAGAAATCAGGTTTATTATCCCATAAAGCATATTTTACTGGAGAGTACAAAGTTCTCCTAAAAAAATATTTGCTTTTAAGGTTAAACTATTACTGGCGGAGATAGGCTTACACAACCTACAATTCTCAAGAGAAAGTTTCTAACTTTTAGATAACTGAAAGCTTTAGCTAGCAATAGTTATTCTCAGAACTTTGCACTGTCGAGTTATTAATTATTAATTATTGCTCTGCTCATTAAAAATAGAAGCATTGACAAATAAAAGTTTAAGCCTTTTTTAGGTAGAAAAAAGTACCTAATTTTCAGTCCCAAATGCTCCCTCAATGAGTATTTGGTTAAGATTTATGCAGAGTTGGTAAGGGATAATTTTTCCAAGTTATGTCTTCTACAACTCCTGATTCCTCTTGACTCTGTACGGACGTTGGATAAGAGGGTTTCTACCTACTCCCTATTCCCCACCTTCGTAAAAAGACTGAAGAAGTGCAAACCCTAATTATTAATTATTAATTATTCAGTAACGTCCCTACTTCCTTCTTTTTGTTTCCCCAAAAAAAAGAGTATCTTTTTGAAAAAAATAGCCGAGATACTCCTTGATTAAATGTAAAGTTTTTATTTAATTTTCTGTTTCCAATGTGTCTTGGTTTTAAACCCAATTCAAACCTCCTAAAATATTAGGTTATTAACTTATGTTTTCTGGGAAATAATTGGTCTCTAGGTGGTAAAAAAAGGCAATTGATTAAAAACTAGCCATCTTTAACCAATCAAATATTTGGTCTAATTGCTTCAAGGTTACCAGACCATATTGCCACAATATCATCGGTAATTGATAATTATCTTCTTCCTGATGTCTTAAAGCAGTAGCGATCGCGGAATCTGGGATAGACAACTCCCACTTCAAGAATTTAATTAATTGAGCTTGTTTTGCATGCATAATAAAATATTTTCTCCAGTATTATCTTAAAAAAAATCTCAAACAGGTTTTATTTGATTTATTGTGATACCTAGTATCAATTATTATTCAATCAGTTTCAGTGACTCTCATCTTTATATTTATGTGAGATATCTGGTTTTTTTTTATGATTCAGATCACAATTTTTTGATATGGTATACCAACATTTATGGGTTTTAAACCATGAATAATTGATAATGAAAAATATCTCTAATTCTTGCTCTGCTGATTAAATATTAAAGCCTTTACAGATAAAGTTTTCCGCCTTTTTAGGTAGAAAAAATTGCTAGTTTTTAGGTCTCTCAGGTGCAAAAATTGAGTCAGGACTTACAAGGGAGGTACTATATATAGATTTAAAAAACTATTGCTTATGGGGTTTTAAGCACTATATCTAGGGTGACAGCGTAAGTCCTGTTAGTATTTAAAGGCTCACTATAGTAGAAAAATTAAGGGACAATTCTTACTTCTACTTCCTCTAAATTCTCGTTTCTCCTAATTCTTGAATTCTACCCCCTACCAAAAGGTTTTTTCAGCAAATCTTAATTATTAATTACCTCTAGCTCTGATTAAAACTAAGAGGATTGAAACAAGTCAAGTGGGGAAATCTTATTTCTTTATTTCTGCTTATGGATTAATTATCAATTATCCATTATTACTTAGCATAAGCAAGTAGGGTTTGCCGATTAAGTTTCAAAGCATTACAGATAAAGATTTGAACAGTTTTCGATGTGGAAAAAGTACCAACTTTTCCGTTGATAGAGCTGAACAAAAGCAAGCATTTTGGCGTAACTTATAGACAGAAAAATTAAGGGACTTTTCTTCTGACTACCTACTCCATAACTCCCATTTATCCTGACTCCTGACTCCTGACTCCTGGCTCCTACCCTTACTCATATAGCGCTTTCCGTTGCCCGTGAGGTACACTCAAGCGAGCTTTCCGGATCGCATTGAGAAGACTTTTACCATTTACCCTGTACTTCATTTCGCCGAAATCTGCTGTCAGACTTTTTCAGCAGCCAATTCTGACTAATCTTAGATTAGACGATCAAATCAGTCCTCATGTTCCCCTATAAGATACTAATAATTATAATTGAAATTACCAAAAAACTAAGCAGGACTTACCCATAAATTGGGTTAGAATAGGAGATTTCCTGTTTTGAGCAACAATATCACAGTCATAAACCTGGTTTCTTGGTAACATTGCGAAAGTATATTTTTGGGGGATTACCGACCTGCCCTACAATAATTTGCTGTAAAAAGAGGTAATTTTAATTATTAATTAATAATTACTTACTTGACTTACGAGACTGCTTTAATTCTGGTTCGTGAGATTTAAGTGCTTCATCTAAAACCACACGAGCTTCTTCTGCTCTTTCTCTGGCCTCTCTATAGCGTAAATTAGCCACAGCAAAAATTTTCAGGGTCTTAAAACCATCTTTAAGATTAGCAATTTCTTCAACTGTTACAGGTTCATCTGTAAATAGTACCTCAATTGCAGAACGAATTTTTAATGCCTCTTCCCTAGACTCTACAACCTTCATTTTCAGTGCGGCAAAATCACTAAGTATTTGGACTGCCTGAGCTACAGCATCTTCTTCCTCAGACACCGCTTCTTTTGATTCTTTTGATTCTTTGACTTCAATAAACTGTTCTGGACTAAATCCATTTTCTAATTCTATAGGTATTTCACCAGCGTCCATCATTTCCACAAGCTTATCCATAGCTTTCTGACGGGCCTTTTCTGAGTCTCTACCCCTAATAGTTATAATTGTATCTGGATTCTGAGGTAAGGTATAACTAACCATAATCTGATTAAATATTTAGGTATTAAGTATAATCAATATACAATAAAAGTAATGGTACCATGTCAGCTTGAATACTAATATCATGTCCGGTTAAATAGAAGTAAGGCAAAAGGCAGAAGGAAAGAAAAGGTGATTATGGGAGAAATTTTTTTGACCGCTGCTGATGCGGACATGATATAAATAAATGATGAGAAAGAAATTTGCTCAAATACCTTTTTAAGAACTGGATTTGGTATAAATTATAATATTTAATCTTTATTAATAATGAAAGATAAATTACTTAACTGGTTAGATATATTTTTAGTAGTAGATGTATTTTTGGTAATAATTGGTTTTGCCTGGTTTGCGATCGCAGTTATTGGTCGTTATTCTGGAGTATCTTTAGGTCTGGATATTTGGCATAAATTATGGGAACCAGTCTTTACTCCAGCTATTGGCATTTTGATGGGAGGTGCTATTCTCAGTGGCATTATTAAACAAATTACTAAACGCTTAAGTAAATAGGCCAGGAGTTAGGCAAACCAACCAAGAAAACGGGTTTATTGCCATAATCTTGTTGAAGTCACGCAATTTATTTGATCAACCCGGTTTCTGCCTAATATGATGTCCGGTTGAATAGTTACATAGGGAATCCCCCTGAACCCCCCTTTGAAAAGGGGGAGACAAAAGGGGATATTGGTTGAAAGGGATAAAAATTTTTGATTGCTGATTATCCGGACATGATATAAGTCCTGTAGGCGTTAAAATTTATCGTGACATTAAGGTAGGAAACAGGGAATAGAAGCAGTGTTACCCCACCTTGGTGACAGACACCAACAGTTAAACCCCAGGACGATTTTTCACTGGCGGAATTTGGTATAAAATTTTATCATAATTTATGTGAGGAGAATGTGATGACTGCAGGCAAAAAATTACGTCAAATATTAGAACAACCAGGAACTTTGGTGCTGCCTGGAGTGTATGATTGTATTGGGGCAAAAATTGTCGAACAAATAGGATTTTCGGCTGTGTTTACCAGTGGATTTGGAATTTCTGGTTCCACTCTTGGTCGTCCTGATTATGGTTTTCTCACTGCTACAGAAATGCTGTACAGTGTAGGACGTATTACTGAGTCGGTGAATATACCTTTGGTGGCAGATATTGATACTGGATATGGCAACCCATTAAATGTGATTAGAACTGTTACCGATATTGTGAATATGGGGGTTGCCGGAATTATTTTAGAAGACCAAGAATGGCCGAAAAAGTGTGGTCATTTTAATGGTAAGCGAGTTATTCCCATGGAAGAACACATTGAGAAAATTAAAGCGGCGGTTTATGCTAGGGGTGATAGTGGTTTAGTGATTATTGCTCGGACTGATGCGAGAGCGCCACTGGGTTTGGATGAAGCGATTAAGCGGGGACGTGCTTGTGCAGAAGCGGGTGCGGATGTGATTTTTATTGAAGCGCCTCAGTCTGTAGAAGATTTGCGGGCGATCGCTGCTGCTTTTAAGGATGTCTATTTGTTTGCCAATATGATTGAGGGTGGTAAAACTCCGGTTTTATCGGATGAGAAGTTGGCAGAAATGGGTTTTAAAATTGTGGTTTATCCTTTGTCGGGATTGTTTTCTGCTACTAAAGCGATGATAAACTGTTATCGTCAATTATTTGAAAATGGAACTACAGCGGGGTTAAGGGATATTGTGACGTTCCAGAAATTTGAAGAGATTATTGAAGTGTCTAAATATCAAGAATTGGAGCAGAAGTTTTCAGTTGATTAGATGAATACCCCTAAATCCGGTAATTTGGCAATCCCCTTGCTTAGTAAATCACAAAGTAAGAGAGCTGCATAAACATCTCTAGAGAGTTATCATTAAAATATTTTAGGAAAGAGTAACGATGTCAAATCTAACAATCAAGGACTTAGAAAAATTCACAACCGAACACCCAAAACACCAAATGGAATTAGTCAGAGGAGAAATTACCGTTTTGAGTCCGTCAGGTTTAGAGTCAGAAGAAGTAGGGATAGAAATAGCTGCACAGTTACGCAACTGGGTGCGACCTCAAAAATTAGGCAGGTTTACAGGTTCCAGTGGGGGTTTTCGTTTCCCAAATGCAGATGTTCGTGCCTCCGATGCTGCTTTTATTCGGAGCGATCGCTTACCTCAAACTACGGAAAATTATGCGGATATCGGTACCGGACTTAATTTTTTGAAGTTAAATCTAGAACTGATTCTGTAACCAAACTCCGAGAAAAAATTCAAGAGTTTCTAACTTACGGCACTAAGGTCGGAGTATTAGTAGGCCCCGCACTGGCACAATGGAAGTTTATCGCCCCAATAGTGAGAAAATTGTGCTTAGGGATGGAGATGTTTTAGAAGTTGCATAAGTGTTACCAGGGTCGGAATTACCTGTTGTTGAGGTGTGGGCACCGGAATTTTAAGATAGCGATCGCCAATTTCAGTTATCAGTTAATCAAGCGTAGGTTGGGTTGTTCGCGCACTTCGTTGCGAAGCATGGAACGAAACCTAACAATAGGGTTTACTTAAAAAAGCAGAGTGCGGGAAGAGGAGTAAGAGTTGGTGATCGCCTATTTCCCTCAAATAAAATTGATGGGAAATTATCTAATTTCAACTATTCTTTAAAGATGATTTTTCCATGTCTGATATTATTTGCCAACTCCTTGATAATACCCCTAAATACCTCTGATAAAGGCGGACTTTTAACACTCACAAAAAGCACTCTTCTGATGGCTGACTGCTGAATGCTTAAATACCAGAAACTTTTTGATAAATTAATTCAATTTCACAATTCAAATCTACACTAGCAAAATCAACTTTTTCTCCTCTTTTATAAGTTTGATAAATCCAAATTCCTTGTTCATTTTTCCGAAAACATTCTATACTCATCTCAGACTGATTAATTAATACATATTCTTGTAAACTTGTAGCTGTTTGATAATCGGTAAATTTGCCTCCTCTATCAAATTTAGCTGTGCTGGGAGACAAAATTTCTATGATTAAAGACGGATAAAGAATAAAGTCTTCAGTTGAACTTAAATCTCGTTGATCACAAGTTACTACCACATCAGGATAATAATAACAATTAGCTTCTTCTAGTCGAACTTTCATATCAGAAGGAAGTACAATACAGTCATTATCCAGAAGATGATTGCCTAATAATCTGACTAAGTTACTAGCAATAACAACATGGGGTAAAGAAACCCCTACTCTTGCATAAATTTGGCCTCGTCTATACTCATATTTAATCGGACTTTGTTGCTCTCTCTCCTGCTAAATAGTCTTCTGGAGAAACATAGAATTGATTTTGGTTAGCTATCATTAAATTTTACTCTGCTATTTTTACTGTTATATTATATAATATTAGCGTAAGCATTCAGCTATTAGCTCAAGCGCAATAAAAATCAATGGCAAGCACTCTTTTAAATTCTACTTTTTAACCATATATATGACGTTTAATATCTATATTTATGGACGTAAATTATAGATTTCCTTCAAAAGCTGATAGCTGAATGCTTACATATTAGCTATAGTTTAATCAAAAACAATTGACAATTAGAGATAGTTTTCATTATTCATTATTCATTATCCATTAATTATGATTGCAATTAAAAATTCTCAATATATTACTGCCCAAGAATATTTGAAATGGGAGGAAAAACAACCGATTAAACATGAATATATTGACGGTGAAGTTATAGCGATGACTGGGGAGACTATTCCCCACAGTGAGATTATTGCTAATCTGACAACAGCATTAAAAAATCATTTGCGCGGGAAAGGTTGTAAAGTCTTAGTAGCAGATGCAAAGGTGGAAATATCTGAACAAGGACAATTTTTTTTATCCTGATGTCATGGTTAGTTGTGATGAACGAGATAAAAAGGCAAGAAAAACGATTCAATATCCTTGTTTAATTATTGAGGTTTTATCTCCAGGAACAGAATCTTTTGACAGAGGAAAAAAGTTTCAAAATTATCGTCGCATTTCTACTTTGAAAGAATATGTTTTGGTGAGTGCTAATGAAATAATGATTGAATGTTTTCGGTTGAATGAAAAGGGAGTTTGGGAGTTTTATTCCTATCATGAAGGGGATAATATTGAGTTGAAAAGTGTTAATTTTAGTTGTCCTCTAGATTTAATTTATGAGGATGTGTTTTTAGGGGAATAATTGTCAGATAAAGTTAGCGATCGCCTATTTACATCTGAGAAAA
Source organism: Okeania sp. (assembly GCF_035285525.1). Lineage (GTDB taxonomy): Bacteria > Cyanobacteriota > Cyanobacteriia > Cyanobacteriales > Microcoleaceae > Trichodesmium. The sequence continues at coordinate 9,494 of NZ_JAYKGW010000031.1, forward strand.
TTGAGTTAAAATTCGATGATTTTAACTATTCTTTCAAGATGATTTTTTCATCTTTAATATTATTTGCCAACTCCTTTTATCAGATAGGAAAATTTGCTGAATACACCTTTTTTTGGCAGTTCTTTTGTTGTCAGCATTTAGCAGCCAGCTAATAGCTATCAGCTTCTGAAAAACATCTATAATTTCCGGCTATAAATTATATGGGTTAAAAGCTCAGATATATAGTTGAAAAGTAGAAGTTGAAAAAGCGCTTGACTTACTTCATTCATTAAAAAACTAAGAACTGACTGCTTACCTTTTGTTTTTGTATCTATTAATTTTCTAATAGCTTCTGTTTTATCAATAAGTTCATTAATAACATTCTTTATTTCCTCTAGAGTTCCTGATCAAACTTCAATAGAATTTGCTAAATTTTGTGCTAGTAATTATTGGCTTTCTTCAGTAAGATTTTAGAGGTTTCAAACTTTAACCAAGATGTTTGAAACCTCAACTAAATTTATAGATTATCCAACCAAGTCAATAAATCATCTAAACTATTAAAATCAAAAAGTGCCTTAACTAAACTTTCTAAATTTTCACTCTTTAAATTAGAAAGGCGATCGCTAATCTCTTTATCAACCTCTCCAAAACGTTGATTAATTAAAGACATTACTATTTTTAATTCGCCTTCTACTCTTCCTTCAGCTCTACCTTCTTCTTTAGCATAATTTATTTTCCCTCTTTCATCTTGCAACATCATTGCTCGTTTATCAAATTCCTCTAATTCTTGTCTACTATAATTAGCTCTATTTGCAATATTTAGAGCACTTTCAATTTCTGGTACTTCCTTTAAAGGTTCGGGAATTATATCCAAACCAGCAGTTTCTTTTAAAAAGAAAATCCACTTATCAATTAAACTCTCTAATTCCTCTAATTTTTTCTGAAATTTTGGCAATTCCACAAATATTAATTGTAAATCATCCTCTATATAATCAACATTTTTTTTCTTATCTTTAAACACAAATCTATTGATTGCTTCCGGAAGTTGAGCAATATCAAACATATTAAAATCAGTAATTGTCACAGCTATTACTGGATTTAGCAGAAAATAAAGTTCACCTTTTTCTAATTGATTAGCATAAGTTTTACACAAATTATAAGCCACCCGTTTCTCAAAGGCTTGCATCGGAGAAACTTGCATTTTAATAATTACTATTGAATTGTCAGATAATGTGGCTCGAATATCTAAATAAGTATCTTTTAAAGATTCTATTTTAGCCGGATTATAGGGATTATTAATTGTTAAAGATTGGATGATATTTTCACCATTATAAATAATGGCATTCAGAAAACTGATAAGTATTTGTTGAGATTGATTAGAGCCGAATATTTTTTTAAAAGCATAATCAATTTTCGGGCTGATAAATTTCATAATTGTTTAGCAAGAAGTAGATTTATAATCATTTATAGTAACATTATAACTGAAGATTTCAGGAAATAAAAATAAAGTCAAATCAGTGGGATTTTTCGGGAACCAACCGTGCATCTTTCTCCCATCAGGGCATCTCATCAAAATCGAATCTTCTATATATCAAATCTGGGTAATTACTATATATAACTTAAGCTATTAGCCAAGGATTTCAATCCTTGACAATTCTTCAATTACTTCTCTTTCTATTTAACTTATCCAACTTTTGTAAAAAATAATTTTCTCGATATCCACCCAATTGTCTGGATAATTCTAAACCTTTTTCAAAAGATGATAATGCTAAACCAAAAGCATTTAACTGTGCATAAACTTGCCCCATCCTATCATAAGTTTCCATCATTCCATAAACATTAACAAGTTGTTGATCCATCAATAATTGCACTTTATAAATTTCAATTGCTGCCTCTTTTTTATCCTGAGAAAGATATAGTTTAGCTAAATTTTCTAAAGCATTACTAGCACTCAAAAACTGTTGAATAGATTGAGCAATACTATAAGCTTCTTGATAGTATTGACTAGCAAGATTAAGTTGACCAAGTTCCTCATAATCTCTAGCAATAGATATTTTTATCTCTGGAATTTGAGCAATATTTTGTTCGCCTTCATAAAAATCTATTAACCTTTCTTTAGCGACAATTGCTTGTAAATACTTCCCTCCTTGACTATAAATAAAAGCTAATTGTCGGAGAGTATTTGCCTTTTCCAAATTACTATCTACAGTAGGATTTGTTATTTCTATTTCCGATATTTCCAAACTACTTTGCTGCTGAACTTCTAATAATTCTTCATAAGCGATCGCTGCATTATCATAATCCAACCAATTCAAATGTATTTGTCCTAAATCGGTTAAAGCTTTTTTTAGTGTCGTAATATCCTCTTTTTTTCTAGCTTCAACAATCAGTTGTTGATAAACATTAATAGCTTGTTCTTTAGCTCGAACAGTATTAAATGCCGAACCTAATGCTTGTAATAATTCCAAATTTGGAGGTTCTTCTTCTTGAATTTCTGGTTGGAGAATATCCAGTCTTTTTGTAATCCATTGAATCTGCAATTTTTGATTATTATTCCATGCTATTTGAGCAACTCTTGATAGAGCTACTAATTCTTCTGTTTTACCAAGATAACGACGCAAACGTAATTCTCTATTCCAAGTTGCAAAAGCTTTAATTGTTTCTCCTGCTGCTAATAATGTTGCTGCTTCAAAATTAAGTCTATCAAGTTCCTGAGAAAGTTCTTCTCGTCTTTCTCCAGTTAAAATTCCTGTCGTCGGGGGGTTTGGTAATAATGGGTCTGGTTCAGTGCTTTCTAGGGGATTAGGAGAAAATATATCTGGAGCTTGTAATTCTTCCTCTGTTTCTATTTCACTCTCAGTTTCTGTTTTATTCTCAGTTTCTGTTTTACTCTCAGTTTCTGTTTTATTCTCAGTTTCTGTTTTATTCTCAGTTTCTGTTTTATTCTCAGTTTCTGTTTTATTCTCAGTTTCTATTTTACTGTCAGTTTCTGTTTCACTGTCTGTTTCTGTTTTACTTTTTTGAGCAATAATATTTATAGTTGTTTTTCTGAGAGTAAACTGAGAAAATTTAGGAGTTTCTGCTAAACAATAAGTTGAAAGATAGAGGTAAAAAAAACTGCTAGTGCTAGTTAGGAGTAAATTTTTAATTTTTAGCATTTTTACTAATATTTTAATAGTTCAAGATTAACAATTAATTATAATGTAAGCATTCAGCTATTAGCCATCAGCTATCAGCTAAATGCTTAGATTTAACGTAAGCATTCAGCTATTAGCTTTCAGTTATCAGCAAGAAAGACCTCAATTTTCAGGAGGAAATTTAAACGAATATAGGCTTAAAAGCTGAATTTTGTAGTCAGAAAAACTTCTGATTTATCGGGAACCGTATCATAAAGCTTTTATCTCAAACTATAGCGCTGCACGCAGGGAACAGGTATGGAGGGAACACTTAACTGGGAGAATAAATTGCCTATAATATAAAGATTTGAGCTGCTTGGGCACCTCCTGCAATTTGTAAATATTAAGTGCGCACATTGCTATAAAAGCAATAGCTGACTGCTGAATGCTTACGATTTAACATACAGCAAAATCAGTATATTCTCTCATATAAGGCGCATGATCAGCCAAAACAATATTTTTTGGAGATACACCACGTTCAACTAAAATATTAGCAATACCAACTTCCGTACCATCATTTTGAATCCAAATCTTGTCATTTATCAAGTCAATATGAATAGTCGAACCATAAATACGACGATGTTTATTCCATCCTGTATGAACAAGTTGGTAACGGTCTCTTTCCGTATCAAAAATTAATTCTGATTCTACCTCACCATAAGCTGGTTTATGACTGCTATATTCAGTCAGAATTTCTTTGATAATTTGTCTATATTCGTCTAGTTTTTCCATTGGATAATTTCCTCATTTATTGGCTCAAATATAATCAATTTTAACTGATATTATTGAATAATAAGTTGCACAAAACGACGAGCAAAAAAGGTCTCATAAACTGCAAGAGGGATAGCTAGGTACAGTGTTCGTCCTGGCTCTTCTGTCTGAAGGGCAAAACGATAGTTAAGGAATTGTCCCAAAACTGTGTGAAATTCTGAAACTGCCGAAGGTTTGAGAAAGGTTTTAATTTCAACCGCTATTTTTTTTCCATCTTTTTCTGCTGCTAAAAGTTTTTCTGCTGCCAAGTCAATATAAATTTCAACTTCAGCAAAATTAATGTAGAGAGGGTCGTGGGTAATGTTCCAACCCTCCTTTTGTAAAGCAGATTTTACTACATCATGGAATCTATCCTTGGCTGCCATAATATTTTTCTATGTATGATAAAAAGGGCTGATTTTTGGAATTTTAGTTGATTTATTTAACAGAAAAATTCTCTTCTTTTTATATGAATTATTTCTTGGGATATTGATGATATATTTGATATTCACTAACAATAAATTCCTGACCAGATTTAAGAATCTTTGTTTGAGCTTCATTAGACATCTCCAAAAATAAAAAATTAAATCAATTCTTATCCATAAATTATCAATTATTTCTTCCTGTTCCCACATATCTAGTGTTCCCTGTTCCCTCATTTGGAGGAGATGTCTATTGAAACCAACATTATTATAAAATTTTCTGGCTTTATAATTATCTTTGGCTACAATTAATGATACTAAATCTACTCCATTATTAATTGCTTGATTACAGGCTTGTTTTACTATCCGAGTTCCATATCCTTTTCCTCTTTCTTCAGGAATGACATATAAATAACAGCACAATGCCCATGTTTTACCAACATAAAGTTTATTCCATTCATTATCATCATCCTGTAGATTTTTAGCTATAATTGTTTCTATATGACCAATAGAAATTTGATTAACATAGGCAACATAAATAGTCTGTTTTAAAAGTTGTCTTCCTCTTTGATTTTTTAAGTAAGTTTCGTGATTATTCCAATGCCATTTATGAGCGATCGCTTCAGCAGTAATTGTGGTCTGCCTAAATCTCCTCTATCAATAAGTTGTAAAATTTCCTCCCTTTCTGAATTAAGCCATTCTGCAAAAAGTTGAGCGTTTTTTCTTCTTTCAAATCACCATATTTTCGGTATGCAAAATGTTTGATCTTCAATCATTGTCAAATCTCCCCACACTTCCCATACTTCCCAAACTCTTTCAGGACTTACCCAAAGGCATTATTATAGAGTTTAAAAAGTATAACGTTATAGTTTTTAACGCTAAATGTGTGGTATTTGCCTAAGCCCTATCTTTTTACACCGATACTACCGAATTTGATATAACCCTTCTACCTTCTTCCGCTATCTCAAGTTTAATTTTTTTTGCATCTGTTTGACAGATTGATAAATTTCTGGTAAACGTTTATAAATAGCAGAAGCTTTCAAATAAATCTTATTAGGAACTGCCGGACTACTAGAAACAATTTCTCCCGCAGCAATATCATTATGAACACCCGCTTGAGCAGTAGCGATCGCTCCATTTCCGATTTTTGCCTGGTTCGCAACTCCTACTTGACCTGCTAAAATCACATTATCCCCAAGTTTCACGCCACCAGCTAAACCAACTTGAGCTGCCAAAGCACAATTTTTCCCAATTTTACAACCATGACCGATCTGTACTAAATTATCTAACTTAGTATTCTGACCTATTCTAGTTTCTCCCACCGCAGGTCTGTCAACGGTAGTGTTACTTCCAACTTCCACCCCATCTTCTAATACAACTTTGCCAGACTGTTCCATCTTCAACCAACCCTTGGCAGTCGGAACAAAACCAAAACCTTCTCCTCCAATAACTGCTCCACTATGGATGACACAACCTTTACCGATCTGACTCCTTTCGTGAATCGAGCAGTTAGCGTGTAAAATCGTATTTTCTCCAATTTCCACATTTGGATAGATCGCTACATTCGGATAAATACAAACATTATCACCAATTTTTACCCCCGCTTCAATCACAACATGAGCGCCAAGATAAACATTTTTACCAACTTTTGCTGTCGGGTGAACTACAGAAGTAGGATGAATTTCTGGAGTAGGTTGAAAAGGTTGATAAAAAATAGCGATCGCTTGAGCAAATAATAATCTAGGGTTTTTACTAGACAACCAACTTATACCACGTTCATTTGCCAAATTTTGTAGAGTTTCATCCATTGGCAAAATTAAAGCACTAGCTTTTGTCGTTTCTAGATAACTAGCAAATTTTGCTCCTTCAATATAACTGAGAGTACCTATTTCTGCTTCATCTATTGCAGCTATACTTTGAAGATCTGGATCGAGAGTATTTATTTTTTCCAGACTAGAAGCAACTATCTCAGAACCAAGTTTACTGGCAAGTTCACTAAATTTCATAATTATAGAGCGCTACGCGCTAGGGAATAGGTATGGAGGGAACAGGGAACAGCAGAATATTTAAAGAGTTTTAGGATTTAGAAATTTCCGCGCCCTTTGCTTAAACTGCTATAGTCCCTGCTCCTCAGAAATACTTTTGGATTTCTACCATTTTTCCCAAAAAAAATCAACCCACGTCTTGAGGAGTGTGGGAAGTGTGGGGAGAAATAATCATAAGCCTGTAGGGACGTTGCATGTAACGTCCCTACAGGGCTCTATTCAGATGTACAAGGTAAATAGTCAAAATCTTGTAGTGCGGGCATCTTGCCCGCGACGGGTGTACTTCACAGCCAGTAGAAAGCACTATCTCTTTACGCTTCTTTTTCTTTTTGCATTTCTGGCATAGAAACTGCATTTACATCAACTGTATTATCAGTAGCAGTTGAGTCTTGGTTATTCACATTAGATGCTACTGTGGTATCTTGACCCTGACGTAATTTCATAAAATCAATTACCATCTGAGACACTTCTGCAACTAAAAGAGTGACAATAGCCACATCATCAATTTGTCCTACAATTGGAATAAAATCTGGAGAAATATCAAAAGGACTTAGTACATAAGCTAAGGTTCCCAGAATAACCCACCAACGATATTTAGGGTTACGAATAATATTGCGATACCAAGTATATAGAGATTGAATGGAAAAACTCATTTAATAATCCTCAAATTTAAAATTTACTTACACTTATAATAATGGCAGAATTTCAAACTGTATGTCAGTGTTAATACTAACCATAAATTTTTCTAGAAAATTCTACAATTAAAATTCTGGAATAGAGCAATCCAAATTTGTACTATAGCCATAAGAAATCAACTGTAGGGGTTTGGAGGCCAAACCCTCAGAAGTTAGGAGTAGGTTAAGTTCCCCTCCACCGGAGGGGTTAGGGGTGGGTTCTCCTTTGCCAATAAACTATAGACTCATCTACTTTAGTTTCTTACTCCTTCCTCCTTCTCCTCTCTTCCTTCTTCCTTCCTCACCAAAAATGTCGCACACTCAACATGAGAAGTTTGAGGAAAAAAGTCTGCTGGTTGTATTTTCTGCAAATAATATTCACCAGTTCCACAGAGAAATTTTAAATCACGAGCCAAGGTAGCAGGTTTACAACTAATATAAATAATACGCTCTGGTAAAATTTCTAATAATGTCTCTAAAACTGAGCGATCGCAACCTTTCCTCGGTGGATCTAATAAAACTACATTTGGTTTAACTTCCAACTGAGGCAACAACTTCTCAACTTTTCCTACATAAAAATCTACGTTTTTCAAATTATTAATTTCGGCATTAAATCTAGCTTGTTCGATAGCAACTGGTTGTACTTCTAAACCAATAACCGAACTTTTTATATCTCCTATTTCCAGAAAATTATTATCACTAATATCCTGTAAATATTTTGCCAAAGGTAAAGTAAAAGTACCAACTCCACAATAAGCATCAACAATAATTTCTGAACCACTCAAAACCAAATTTTCAAGAATAACCTCCATTAATTTTTCTGCTGCTTTTGTATTTACCTGAAAAAAGGTATCAGCAGTTAATTGAAAATTTAAACCTCCAAACTTTTCCTCCAGATAAAACCGACCAGCAATACCAACAGTTTCCTTTCCAAAAATAGTATTTCCTGGTTGAGAATTATAGTTCAAACAAACACCCACTAACTGAGAATAATTTGACAACCATTTTTCAGCTTCAACTTTAATACCAGGCAATAACTTTTCTGTATTTTCCTTACTCCCATTAACCACCAAAGTTAATAAAATTTCCCCCGTTTTTTCTCCTATCCTCAAAGATAAATGACGTAAAATTCCTATATGTTTTTGTTCATCATATATTTCCCATCCTTGCCTACCAATATCCTCCTTAATTTCTTTAAGTAAAAGATTTAAACGTTCATCTTGAATCGGACATTGATTCAAATTAATTAACTTATGACTACCCTTCTGATAATATCCCGCCTTAACTTGACCCGTAGTAGAAATACCCAGAGGATATGTCACCTTATTACGATATCCAAAAGGCGATGGAGATGGTAAAATAGACCCCACCTTCGGTAACTCTAATCCGCCAATTCTTTCTAAAGCTTGAATCACCTGATTTTGTTTAGCTTCAAGCTGATACTCATAACTAATATGTTGCCATTGACACCCACCACATTTGTCCGCCACAATACAATGAGGCTTAATCCGCTCGTCAGATTTTTCCAAAAGCTTCTGTAATTTTCCATAAGCATATTTAGATTTGACAATTGTCAGACGAGCTACGAGGCGATCGCCAGGAACTGTATCCGGGACAAATACCACTTTTTGGTCATAACGACCCACTCCATCACCATTATCTGTTAAATCTGTGATAGTTATTTCTACTAGCTGACCTTGTTGCCAAACTAAATTGGCCGATTTTTGCTGGTTGATGTCCACTAACTTCTTCATAAAATTTGATGACCAGGAAAGACGTAAATAGCTAAAATAAAATATTATTCAGTAAATTTTCCATAATTATGAGTGTAGTTAGTCAAGTTATTCTCAAAGCAGACGATGAATTACGTTACCCCAGCAGTGGGGAACTTCAATCCATAAATACTTTTTTGAAAACAGGTGAGCAGCGTGTCAATATCGCTAGGGTGCTTTCTGAAAATGAAAAGAAAATTGTGGAGAAAGCTAGTAAAGAGTTATGGCGTAGACGTCCAGACTTCATTGCTCCTGGAGGTAACGCCTTTGGTCAACGTGAGCGTGCCTTATGTCTCCGGGACTATGGTTGGTACTTACGTTTAATTACCTACGGGATATTAGCTGGAGATAAAGACCCTATTGAAAGTATTGGTTTGATTGGGGTTCGGGAAATGTATAATTCCTTGGGTGTACCTGTTCCAGGAATGGTAGAGTCAATTCGTTGTTTAAAGGAAGCAAGTTTGGCTTTACTTGATCAAGAGGATGCTAAGGAAACTGCTCCTTACTTTGACTTTATTATTCAAGCAATGTCCTAATGGTTAATTAATAATTAATAATTGATAATGAATAATTAATCTATCGTAGGGTGGTAAATGTTTGGTGGGTGCGGGTTTAGCTAACTTTATGTAAAAACTCGTTAACTAACTGGTGAAACCCGCCCCTACTTTTGATAAAAAATACTGTAGGGGCGGGTTTGAACAGAAATTTTCCGGTTTCATCTCAGACTTACCTAAACCCGCCCTCTTTTCTACCACATCAAAATATGTTATGAACGGGTAAATGTGGGGTGCGGGTTTAGCTAACTTTATGTAAAAACTCGTTAACTAACTGGTGAAACCCCCCTCTTTTCTAAAACATCAAAATATGTTATGAACGGGTAAATTTGGGGGGCGGGTTTAGCTAACTTTATGTAAAAACTCGTTAACTAACTGGTGAAACCCGCCCTCTTTTCTAAAACATCAAAATATGTTATGAACGGGTAAATGTGGAGGGTGCGGGTTTAGCTAACTTTATGTAAAAACTCGTTAACTAACTGGTGAAACCCGCCCCTACTTTTGATAAAAATACTGTTAAACATTCTCCAAAATACCACCAGCGATCGCTCCTAAAATTAATACCCCAAAAGCTAATCTATACCAAACAAATATCCAAGTATTTCGGGTTTGTAAATATTTAATCAACCAAGCAATAGCTACATAAGAAAAAAATATAGCAGAAATAATACCAGCAATAGTCGGAACTAAACCTACACCTCCAAACCCTTCATCCAAGAGAGTTTTCAATTCCACTAAACCTGCCAAAGTAATTGCTGGAAGACCCAATAAAAAAGAAAATCTGGCCGCCGTCGCTCTTTCTAATCCCATAAACAAACCACCCGTAATAGTTGAGCCAGAGCGAGATACCCCAGGAACTAATGCCAAAGTTTGGGCTATACCCATCAGGATACCATCCTTAATATCTAATTCTTCAAAATTACGTTTTCGACTGCCAATTTTTTCAGCAATACCTAATAATAAAGCCATAACTATAGAAGCAATAGCGATCGCTACTGTACTGCGCAGTGGGGAGTTATCAAAATCTGGAATAAATATTTTAATTAATAATCCAAAAAATACTATTGGCAAAGTACCAATAGCAATGCCAAGTGCCATTTTAAAATCTGGGGACTGGTAATCAGATTTTAGAAGAGATTTATAAGCACCAAATGTGATTTTTGTCAAGTCATCCCAAAAATACCACACAACTGAAACAATACTGCCTAATTGAATAACTGCTGTAAAAGCTACACCAGGATCTCCCCAACCTAGAGCCACAGGAACCACTTTGAGGTGAGCAGTGCTACTGATAGGTATAAATTCTGTTAATCCTTGTACCATTCCCAGAATAACTGCTTGAAAAATGCTTAACTGTTCCGAGGTAGTTATTGGTTGAGATGTTAATGATTGACCAACTTGTGCTAAAGAGATAAAAATTAGAGCGCTGAAAATTACTCCACAGAAAAATTTCATCAATGTAGGGTTTTAATAGAATAATGATTGGATTATAGCATTACCGTAGGGGTTTGGTCTCCAAACCCTCTACTCCAAACCCTCTACTCCAAACCCTCCACTCCAAACCCTCTACTCCAAACCCTCTACTCCAAACCCTCTACTCCAAACCCTCTACTCCAAACCCTCTACTCCAAACCCTCTACTCCAAACCCTCTACTCCAAACCCTCTACTCCAAACCCTTTACCAACTAACCATTTCCATCCAAAAACTTCAAAACTTTTACCTTTGCAAGAAATCTATAGCACACTCACCTAATTGTTCTGAATTTCCATATTGTTCTGAATTTCCATCAAAATAATTAACAATATCTAGACGACTTTCTATGTTCAATTTTTGAATCCAACCTCTATCTTTTGGCTGTAAATAATCAATAACTTCTTGCTCGCTATTTAATGATTCTGTAACTGAGCAGACCTCTAATTCTAACCAAGCTTCTTCAGACTGAATAATTTTTCTCGTTACTTTTAGGATACTACCTTGAGAAACTATACCTTTAATAATATTTCCTCTGGTATTAGTTCGTAACTTAATCGGTTTATTTAAGTTTAACTTATTTGCTGAAGAATTGCGATCGCCAATCAATATGAATGAATTTACATCTAAAGATAAACTCTTAGAAGATGTAGATGTAGGACTTGGTAAGAAATCAGGTTTTTCTTTCCTATTCTCAACATTATCAGAAATGTTTTGTCTTGGTGCTATAACTTCGATTAAATCTTTGACTATAGGACTTAGCAAAAATACCAATACTCCACCTAATCCCAGAAGGATAAAAATTCCTAAAAGATAAAACCACCGATTTTTAGATTCTAAGTCAAACATAACAGTTTGATTTTTAGACTCAATAGATAGTTTTTTTAACTGTGCAGACTTAATCTCTATAGGTGGGAGTGATAGCTCTGTTGCCTGACTTCTAGCAGTAACCCGATAATGCAATAAACCTACTGTCACATTATCATGCCCATTTTTGCTATTAGCAATTTTAATTAATCTATCCCTAACCGTAGCTAAATCAACCTTTCCATAAAATAATGGCAATATTTCTGTTTGCCAACATTCTTCTACCCTATTTTTATCACTTAAACCATCAGAACAGATCAAGAAAATACTATCCTCATCTATCGGAAAACGTTGCACTGTAGGATATAGACTCATGGAGTTAGTAATACCCAAAGCTTGCGTTAAAGCACCTGATGCAACTTGTTGAATGGCATCATTATATAGAGAATAACCTAACCTAACTTGACGACTAGCAATATCGTCATCTACAGTAACTTGATAACATCTGTTGGGAGTAATCCAATAAGCACGACTATCTCCTATATGACTAATGTAGAGTTCATGCAAATTCGCAAGTGCCATCACTAAAGTAGTTCCCATCCGCTGACGACCTTGGCGTTGCTCATTATCATTTTGATCGCAAATAGCATCATTAGCCATACAAACAAATTCTTCTAACTTCGTACTGATAGTTACAGAATCTTCATTTTTAGGAATCTTTTCCAATTGTTCAGACAAAACTTGAATTGCTAACTGAGAAGCTCTTTCGCCCCCATCTTGACCACCAACACCATCACATACAATGGCTACAGTATTAGAACTAGGTGGATAACTAATCAGTGTTTTACTAGGTGGAAAACAAGCGTCTTCATTGTGATCACGACTTGGTCCAGTATCTGTAGCAGTAGTAATATGAATGCTCCGAACCTGGGATCGCCCCAATGCTTGTAAGGCGTTATCTAACTGTGTTATTAATAAATCAGCATTTTCTACTTCACCTGTCATCATTTGCTCGGACAGTTGTTTCAAAAATTTTGCTACTCCTGGTTGAGCATTCTTCACCCATTTCTGCCATAATCGACCCAAATGCTGCAATGTCACAGGTTTTTTATCTGGCTGTAGTTCCAATAAACGTACTAACTGCCCTTCTACTCGCAGATTTTCTGGATTTAGTAAACTAGAACCTACTTGTTGTACAATTAAAGGTTGCCAAAGTTGAGCTATTTGCCACAACCAGTTTAGCTGTCGCATCGGTGTAGCATTTGCCCATACTGTAGTTATTTGTGGCATCAAGCTAGCTGTTTCTAGATTTATTGGTCCCCCTTCTAACAGCCAAATTTTTTTGGCCTTTTGGTTGGATGGTAAGGAAACCAGTCCAAAAACTTGAGGAATATGAAGTCGATAGGAAAATAATTTTAGATATGGCCTTATTTTACCCGGAATTTCTTGAGGCATTTCGGGCATTTTTTGTGGTTGAGTATCAAGTAATATCTTACTCTGCTCAACTTGATAGCGATCTGCTATTATTTGTCCTGGCCGATAGGTTTTGATTCCTTCACCTATAGCCCATAGGTAGTGTTTTGGCATAGTGCTTGGCATCTGGAATACTCACCACTTTCGGCCATTTCCGTGATTAGTTTTTTCAGGGAACAGGGAACAGGTATGGAGGGAACAGGGAGCAGAAAAGAAGAAAAACAACTGTGCTAGTTATTATAAATTTAATCAGCCAGCCCTAATTATTAACTATTAACTATTAATTATCGACATCTACTCTAGGTAATCCTAGACTATAATTATTAACACGACTACCAAGATTATAACTAATTTGACCTAATTGTAGTAATGAACGGACAAAATGTTCTAAATCGGAACCTATACAGCGAAGGTTATATTCAGTTAAGTCTGACCCATTGTAAGATTCTACCAATTCGTCAAACTTCCGGTAAACCTGCTGCACCGCATTATCATTCCAGTTAAGTTCATTATCAGGGTCAATATCTAAAGTTAATACTTTGTCATCTGGAACAAGTTCATTATTTTCCACTATTCCGGCAAAAATACGAATATGTCTAGTTGTTGACTTTAATAGCAATAGCATAATTAATTCTCTCTGGTGTCACTTTTTGTTAAATTTTATCTTAACTGTTGTCCTAGTAAGGGTATATTATAACTACTATTCCAGATTTATAGCGGAAGGCATCAGGAAAAATCTTCCTTTGTTTGGCTTTTATGCTTTTGATGGGTTCTAACCTTTGCTTCGACTACTATATTAACTAATTCTTAAGTTCTGGCCTATTTTTTCTGTGGCTAAAAGAAACATTCACTTCCATTCTGGTCCTGTCAACTTACCTCGTAATTGCCATTTACCTAAATTAGGGTCATCAACTTCTAATAGTCCACTATACAACTGTTGCTTGGCATAAGGACTATCCAAAACAGGCCAATTTTTTAAAATTCTTTTCTCTCCATTAATCACAGCATTTCCAATAGCACCATCCTGCTGATAAGTCATTACTATGCGATCGCCTGCTAAACTCAAATAACTCAAACGCCCCTTACTATTCCATTTTCTATCATCAACTTTAGTCTTATCCAACGCCTGTTTCAAACTTTTCAAGTCCTTAATATCAGCCACCCTTGCCACATCAGTTATCCAAGCTGTTTTTCTACCCTTGGCCACCATTCCTTGATAATCTGGATATTGCCGAGAAACAGGTATCTGAAAACTTAATTCATCTGCCCAATATCTAGCACATAACCAAATATTTTCCATCCGCCAAATGTACCAATTTTTATATTTTGTCGGTTCACCATAACGTTGTGGCCAGACTAAATGAGATTGGGCAGGTACTCCGGCCTGCAAATCTCGATCATTGAGAATCAACTGAAAAATTACAGCCCCTTTTTCCTGAACATATTGGTCTCCGGGACTACGACCAGTTGCCTGCGCTCCATGATAAGTACCTGCTAAATTGACCACTCCATTATTAATCCCATTTGGGTCGCGCACCACTAACTTATAAGTAGCATACTGTGCCCTAATAGTACCTTCAACTTGATAACTGCGGGTAGGATCTAATAAAGTTCCTAAACTATAATCTTTGGTTATATAAAAAGTCTCCCATAAATTATTTCCTTGAGAATAAGTATAGTAAATTGGATGACTTGCCTGTAGTCTAAATGGTAATGGTACTTGCTTACGAGCTAATGCCCGTAAATATTCTGGGGGACGATAGGTACTAAGAGCGGGTGCCAATGCTAACCTCATGCTACTTTGTCCCATTTTTTCTAATGCTTCAGTTCCATCTCCCCACCACATCCAAGCTACTGCACTTAACCCACTATTCCAGGTATTGCGGTCGAAGCCTCTACTTTCAGCACTTCCAGCAGTTCCCCAACTGAGTCTTAATGCCATATTAGTTGCATACCAATCTAGCAAACCTTTGGCTAATTTTTTTAACTCTGGGTCACGAGCAAAATCGTAGAGATTGAGCAATGCACCGATACTATATCCATAATAAGTAGAAGAATGAAACTCTCCTTGTCCAATAGTTAAAAATTTATTCAGTTCACTTCGTAACCATGCCTCATTTGTAGCTTCACTTGCGGGATCTCCTACAGACCAACCACTACCATTCATCAATGCTAAACCAGATGCACGCTGCATAAACATATGATTTTCTGTGCCAGTTTTTGTCCAATTTCGGACTTTCGGTAGTTGTAGTTGATTTTGGTAAGATGTTAATATTTCTGACGGCATTTGGTCTCGAAATAAAAAGAAAATTCGCACATCTAAATAACTACGAAAGTGATAAAAACTTGGTTTATCTTTATCAAGTTGTAGCCAAATTTTCCAAGTTTCTTCTTGGTTATAAAATTTGCCTGTTGGTTCATTTTCTAAACTTAATCTAGCTAAAATTACTGGGAGTAAATATTTATGAGGATCTCCTATTTTTCTTTCCCTCCACCAACTATCTAATTCTTCTAAATCTATGGCTGCTATTTGCTGACGAACTGCTAAACTTCTCTCTTGAAATTTCTTTTTTTCTTCCCCTGTTTTTTGTGCTAAAATTGTTGTTATTTTTCTATTTTCTGCTAATTTTATTTGATTCTTTTTTTGACATCCAGATATTATTAATAATGATAATATAATTACAAATATTGCTAGGAATTTATAAGATATTTGCTGAAATTTCATATTTTTAAGTTATTGGAATTTTTTCTATAATGGTGATAATTATAAGGTAGTGCTTTAGTTACTAAAAAACATAATTGGGTACATCTCATACTTATAGCCATAAGAAATCATTCGTCAGAAAAAACTGTAGGGGTTTGGTCTCCAAATCCCTTGGCGCTTTGCTTTGGAAAGCAAAACCCTACCATAAAATCTTACAATTTAATTAGGGCTGGCTGATTAAATCTAAAAGCATTGACAGATAAATGTTTGCATAATTTTAGGGGCTGATTTCTCGGGAACCGTAAAAGTACCAAATTTTGAGTTGATTGAACAGAAAAAGTGAGGACTTTATGATAATTATAACAGGAAAACTAAGGGGGGATTATGAATAACCACTTCTTCTACAACTGCCCGTTTTTCCTAACTCTTCACTACTCCCTACTCCCTATTCCCTAACCTAACCATCAGACTAAAGAAGCGCAAACCCTAATTAGAATTTCTATATTTGCAAAAATACTTTTTTTCTATTCTCTCCATACCTATTCCCAGTTAAGTTTTCCCTGTTTCCTATTCCCTAAAAGCAAAAAAATTTTCGCTTTTTTCAAAATTGAGATGCACCCAGAGAATTGGGGTTTGCTTATGGAAAATATTTTTGTTAACGTAGGAAATAGGCAGTAGTGAAGAGTCAAGTCAGTTGATGTCGTTCTGAAAATTTTGTTACAAAAGCAAACATTTTAACACCAATTTAACTTTTGAATGTTTACTTGAGCTAATGTGATAAATGATTAATTGGTGTGATATATATCACCAAAACTGAAGCTGTTTATCACAGTGATTAAATTTTTAAGAAGTAATACTTAAGATACTGATATACAATAATTAGGTTTTATGGGATATTCACATCAAACTCTTTTACCGGAAGTAGTTATTACAGACTTAGTATTCCAAGTTTATCGATCTGGTATCTTGACTCGAGAACAAAGAAAGCAACTTAGAAGTCTATTTTTACACCATAGTCTCAGTGAAGAAGATACAACAGCAATTAATAGATTACTTCATGCAGTTCGTCGTGGATGGTTCAAAGTTGCTGATTAAAACTTTGCTATGGTATAGCAATCCTATTTTATTGGTCTACAAAATTAATTGCATTGCTTTTAGGGAATAAGGAACAGATAACAGGTGAGATTTTCAGTTTTTTTAGTTACTTTTTAATTTGTCACAGTCTATTGAGGATTGCGATATTTTGCTTGACTAATCAAAAAGGAGATAAAGTGAATAGATTGTATTTTAATTTCAATTTTTTATTCACTGACGACTTCCTTTGTGCCTCAATAATTTCATCCTGGTCATTTCAGTTATCAGTTTCTATCGCTGTTTGCGCAGCATTGCGCAGGAAAGCCTTGTGCTTGAAATACTAAAGTTTATTTTTTTCATCCCCTTGCGACGCAGTCAAGAGGAGACTGGATATCTTATTTTTTTGTGAAAGATACCAAATAGTTTTTATATAGAAATAGAAAACAATATTATATTATAATACATTATATGCCCTTTTTATGTGTAAGTTTTGATAAGTTGAGAAAAAACAGTGTTTTTGGGTAAAATTAACTCAATTGTTTTTACCATTATTTTCACATTCACAAATGAGTGATATTTATATTTCTTGGCCAGAATATCATAAAGCAATTGAATGTTTAGCAGCAAAAATTTATGAATCTCAGTGGGAGTTTAATCAAATTGTATGTTTAGCTAGAGGGGGAGTAAGAGTAGGAGATATTCTTTCTCGTATCTTTGACAAGCCTTTAGCTATTCTTGCTGTTTCTTCTTATGGTGGTTTTCAAGGTAAAAAACGAGGTAATATCAAAATCGGTAAAAATTTGACTATGACTACAGATGCTCTAGGTAGTCATATTTTGTTGGTTGATGATTTAGTGGATTCAGGAATTAGTATTAAAGAGTCTAAGGTTTGGCTACAAGATAATTATACTCAAGAAATTCAAGAATTAAAAACTGCTGTTTTATGGTATAAGGCTTGCTCAATATTTGAGCCTAATTTCTATGTTGATTTTTTAAATGATAATCCTTGGATTCATCAACCTTTTGAGAAATATGAACACATTAATCCTGTTGATTTAACTTTAGACAAAAAAAGTTTATTAATTAATAATTAGGGAACAAGAAACAGGGAACAGTTTCAATTTAAACCTTTCTTTTCCTTTTACTTACAAGTCCCTTCTTGCTTCTAAAATGTAACTAGGGTTTACTGCCAAAGGTTACAGCCCTTACAGGTACTAATCAAGTACCAGCTTTTAGATGATTTCGGTACGGTACGGTTCCCGAAAAATCGTTACAAAATCATCTATTCTAGGATTTTGGGCATTTCGAGGGTTAGAAAATTAAGGGAAGATTGTTCTGGCTACCTCTTCTATGATTCTCATTCCCATACAGATTCTGGATTCTGGATTCTGGTTCCTCTCAACCAAACATGATATTATAATTGCAGTCTGTTATTTTTTAATATCTATTTGTATTTTATTTCTTATGTCTACTTCTAAACTAACTTTGAATTTGGTAGAGGGTTCTATATCTTTTGATTTTACTCCTGAAGCTGCAAAAAAGTTACAAAGTGCGATTGCTGAATTAATCCAACAATTAAAATCTGCTGCTGCTAAAACTGCTGCGGGGACTTCTGGTAAACCAACTCCACAAAAACCTACAGAATATCAGTATATAGGAGATGTATTTTTAGAAGTCTTTTGCAATCCTAATATTTGGCCTAGTCCTTTTGCTGCTAAATTATTAATTACTTTGCGAGATGAGCGAATTAGAATAACTACTGAAGCTGAACTTACTAGAGTTTATGATGATATTAATCAATATTTAGATCAAGTATAGCACTTAGGAATGATTTGTGAAAAAAAAATGTAGGGGTTTGGTCTCCAAACCTATATAACCATATAACTAAAATGCTGAGTTTTCTACCCAGAAAAGCAAAAAGAGTGGAATTAATAAAAAATAGCACTGTGCATTGTGAGTATCAACTTTCAAAATTTGATACTCACATGGGGGTTTGGCCGTATTACGGTGTAATAAATTGGTATAAGCATCAAATAGATTCTCATAGATTAAAAATAGCAATTCAACAAATAGTAAATAGTGTACCAATTTTAGGAGGAAGATTAGTAAGAAAATTGTTTTCGACCTTAAAAGTTGTCTGTAACCCACAAAAATCTGGTGTTGGTTTTATTGAAATTGATTTAGGGGAACAGGAAATAAATCTTGAGAATTTATTAGATGCCAAAAGTTATGTAAAAAATGAGTTTAATATTCCCAAAAATTCTTCAGATGCTATTAATCAAGATACTCCATTACTGTATGTGATTTTGAATCATAATCAAAATTATTATGGTGTAAGTCTGCTGATCAATCATTTTATAGCAGATGGTGGAACATATTTTAAATTATTAGAATATCTTTCTCAAGCATATGAAGATACAGAATATGTTGCTAACTCTGAACCATTATTTACCATAGATTTTCAGAAAATAGATGACTTTATTGCGACAAATTTTAAAAAATTATCATGGCAAGACAAAATTTTAAGTTCAACATCTTTTATTGTTTTTGTATTAAACAGTTTTTTTCAAAATCAGGATAACTGGAGTTATCTTGAATGTATTTTAACTAAAGAAAAGTTAGACTTAATTAAGAGGAATAGCAAAAATTTGTCTAACGAAGAAAGTGCATATAGCACAAACGATGCTTTATTTGAATTTTTATCGGTTGTTCCGATTAAACGATTTATTTTTCTTTGTAATTTAAGATATAGAAATGTTGGCATACCTAAAAATTATTTAGGAAATGCTGAAGCTTTCGTTTTAGATTTAACTAAGCCAGAAAACAATTATATGTTAAAACATACTGATGTGAGAAAATCAGTAAATGAACTTCCGCGAATATACGGCTTCATATCTACTTTTGATGGCAAATACTTATGTCATAATTCTTGGGTTAAATTACAAAATTATTCACCTGGTTTTGGTGGTAAATTAATTTTCCAAAAGTTCTTTGAATTTGATGATATACCCAAAGATTTTTTATCGTTTGCTTGTCAAAGTTCAGGAATATACAAATTGACTGAAAATCAATATTTATTGATATGTATCAATTTAAAAAATGTTGTTTCCCAAATAGAAAAGAAGTTAAAAAAAATGGGTGTAGAAGAGATTTTGATTAAAACATCCTAATCAAGTATATAGTCTTGGCAAATTAGGTATTCTTCAGAAATAAATTAGCTTTTAAATTGCCAGTTATTAAAATAGAAAATCTAGATTTAGCTAGAAAATAAAAATATAAGTGCTTATGCAAAAATAATTATACATTACTATTATATATCTTCAATCTTCATAAATAAATTATCACTTCTTTTCCCTGTTCCCTCTGTCAACTAGGAAATTAATTTTACATCACTACTTAGGGTTTACTGATTAAATATATAAAGAATTAGCCGATAAGAGTCAAAGCATTTTTAGAGCAAAAAAACTACCAAATTTTGCTTGACAAGATACGGTTCCCGAAAAATAAAAAAGTTAGTATTTGAGCAAAAGTTGGGCAGAAAAATTATCTCTTAATTTTTCTGACTACCTCCTCTGTAACTCCCTATTTATCTTGATTTTTAACTACTCCCTACCAAGTGCAAAAAGAATTTATTCAGCCAACCCTACTTAATACTTTACTAGAAAAAATATTCTCAAATAACTTTTCAGTTGCTTCTATCCGCGCTATATTACCAGTAAAGTATATTTCTCAATTTTAATAAAAGAGAAATTGTCATTTGATATTAAGAGAGCTTACAATTATGAATCCTGAAGATCTGACCCAAATAGTACAAAAAGGATTTCGTGTCACCCTAGGTGCTACATCCTTTTTCTTTGAGACTTTGCAAGACTCTAGTAAACGGGATGAAAATTTGAATAAATTAAATTCTGATTTTAATCAACTAACTGAGGAGTGGGTTAAAAGAGGAGAAATGACTGAACAAGAAGCTCGAAACTTTGTTGATACAATTTTGAATCAACAAAATAGTCAAGTCAATGTTGACAGCACAACTTCTTCTTATTCTTCTTCCAACCCTGCTTCTAATTCTGGTATTGTAGAATCAGATATACAAAGAGATTTGTTAGAACTAACTAAAGAAATAGCAAATCTACGGGCTGATTTACAAAAATATCAGGAGTCAGAGTCTCAGAGTTAAATTTATTTTAAAATTGTTTCTGCAAATAAAAAAAATATTTGACACATTATAACACCCCGATCTATATGTGTCTTATATGCTTATTCAGCTATTAATTAAAGTTCTGAAAAAGTAGGATAAATTATATTGCCTAACCTAGATAAAAATCTATTTAACTGGGTTAGGCTTTTCTTTTAGTCGTTGTCCCATTGTTCACTACCTATAAGGTCAGCAATTCGATCTCTGAGTAGAAAATTACACTGTTCTAACTCACCCTCTACACAGGCCCATTCCCTGGCCGGAATATACTGGCAAAGAGTATAAATAGGTTGCTGACGACTGAGAACTCCTTTCTGTACAAGTTCTAATGCTTCGTCCCTAATGATATCTAATGAATATTGAACTGTGGTGTAAGTCATGGTTATCCCCTGGACCTAGCTTAAGTGGTTTTCTCTGATACTAATAATATAAAGCAAAATAAATAATTCTGTGTGTTATTTTTTTCAGTATATACAGTTACAATTTTTTCTATTTTTTAGATAAGTATTCTAAAAGTTATGAGACCAACACATTGTCTATAGTGTTGGCCTAAATTGCATCTATATACTTTAAATTTGTGCCCATTAGCGAGTTAATTTCAGATTTTTCTGGTCTTTTCACCTCAAAAAATGTTATCCGCATTATCACTTTGATTGGATTTTGTCAAAAATTAGGTAACATTTTGTGATGTTTTAGAGAGAAGATAGGAAATCTGGAAATAAAATTTCTAGAGCAATAGCTTGAGCTTTTGGCATTTGTCCATAACAAAATATATAGGGTATCTCTGATAAAAGTTCTGCTGAAAACTGTTTCAGAGTATATTGACTACCGTATATGATTAGACCTTGGAGTTCACCATTTTTTAATAATTTCTTAACCAAATCATCTGCTAATTGTGTTAGGCTGGCAGACTTACCGAAAGGATTGCCACGAATAAATAGTTGCAGTAAAGTCGAGCCATGAGAGGTAAAGTTGGGGAGGGCTTCAGAATTATTATCAATTAGATGTGGTTGATAACCATATTTTTGGGGAATAGCGATCGCTGGAGTATGATTACCTAAAAAAGGAGTGTTAAGTAAATCCTGTACCACTATTAAATTGCGTAAATGATTATTATTTTTGCTAGGAGTAAGAGAACCTCCTGCTGCTTGGATAGAATCTTGTAAAATTTGAGCTACAGTTTCTTGTGCTTTTGGTTGAGCTAACTTTTCAACTAAATTATATGTAGGAGATGAGGAATAATCTGATATTTTTTCGTCTCCAGGTTGCCAAGTAGGATATACTTTCCTTTTAGCTTGCCAAATTCTCTCTAAAGACTCATCAATTCGCGATTCAGAAATCCGGCCTTGAGTCACCGCATCACAAACAGCATTAATTGTCACCTCCGCATCTAAAGGCATCAACAAAATATCTGCACCAGCTTCCACAGCTAAAACAGAAGCCTCCGCCAAACCATAACCATTAGCGATCGCCCCCATCACCAAAGCATCAGTTACAACCAACCCATCAAAACCCAAATTTTGACGTAATTGACCTGTAATAATTTTATGGGATAAAGTAGCAGGTAGTTCCTCATCCCAGGACGGAATTAATAAATGGGCACTCATTACAGAATCTACCCCAGCAGCGATCGCCTCCCTAAAAGGAGGTAACTCAACCTCTGCTAATCTATTCTCCCAATGAGGTATAACTGGTAAATCAAAATGAGAATCAACTCCCGTATCCCCATGACCAGGAAAATGTTTGGCAGTAGTTAAAACTTGATATTCTTGAGCGCCTCCAATAAAAGCCCTTGCCAACTGACCAACTAACTCCGTCGTTTCTCCAAAAGCCCGAATATTAATCACTGGGTTATCAGGATTATTATTCACATCTACCACTGGAGCTAATACCCAATTTAAACCAATAGCCATAGCTTCTTGAGCTGTAATAGCGCCCATAGTTTCTGCATATTTTTGCGCTTTTGTCAAGTCAGTTTTAGCAATAGCAGCGATCGCCATTGGTGGGGGGAACCAAGTTGCCCCAGCAAACCTTTGACCAACTCCTTCCTCAATATCAGCAGCTAATAGCAAAGGAATTTTTGCCCAAGACTGGAGTTGTTGAATGCGAGTTGCCAAGTCTACAGTACTCCCATCCACAAAAATTACTCCTCCAACACCCAAGTCTTGTAGCCAATATTTGAGCTTGTGAATAGGGGGTTCCCAGACTGGATAACGAATTTGATTGTCAAATAAATACCCAGATGCTCTTACTACGACCATCTGAGCTACTTTTTCTTTTAAATTCATAATTTCAGTAAGAGTAAATTTAGAAATAGGTTATATAATTTCTGGTTAGGTAGTCCTAAATAGCAATGGTATGAAGTAAAAAGGAATGATTAGTAGAGGAGTAAAGGAGTAGGAGAGCAAAATTTAGGTTGGGTTGAGGAACGAAACCCAACCTAAATCTGGGTTTCTGTGTTCAGCTATGTAAGTTTTGCTAAAAATATCAATCTATTATTTCTACTTAAGACTTGCTGAATTATTTATCAAAGCATTGAAATTCTAAAGTTTTAGCATTTTTAGGTCAAAAAAATTACGAAATTTTCCCCTGAAAAAGCTGAAAAAATTAGTATTTGGGCAAAAAAGGGGAAGAAAAATCAAGGGATAATTTTTCCGATTTATTCGGGAACCGTCTAACTTCCTTTTTTCTCTACCGACAATAAATAGACCCTGCTTGAAAGGGGAGGTGTTTAACCTGAATAATTATTAATTATTAATTATTCTGTAATATCTTCTGTTTCCTGTTCTTGGCGTTCCTGGGAAAGTTTGTTTAACAGTGATATAATTTCAGTCCCACGCTCTAGGGAACGGTCTTCAATAAAAATAATTTCTGGAGTTCGACGTAGACGTATTCTATGGCCTAACTCACTACGGACATAGCCAGTAGCAGATCTTAGACCTGCCATAGTTTCCGACCTTACCTGGTCAGAGCCATAGATACTTACAAATATTTTAGCGTGTTGTAAGTCTCCAGAAATATCTACATCTGTGACACTAACCATACCAGTACCTACACGGTTATCTTTGACACCATGGAGCAACATCTGGCTGATTTCCTGCTTTATTAATGAAGCAACCCGGGAAATGCGACGACCTGTAGCCATGATTATTACCCTCTAAACTTGATTTCACTAAATCTATATTAATCCCTTTGTTAAACTTATGACAGCTTATTATTAGGAATAAAAAATGGAGAATGATTTTTTTATTGGCCAGAAAGTCAGATTAGTGGTTCAGCCACCATACATTAAAACTGCTGAATCAATGCCTATATTACGTCCTCCTAATGTAGTGCGTTTGGGTGAATTAGGAACTATTTTAAGTTGTAAATCAGAAAATTATTGGACAGTTCGTTTCAAAAAAGGAGCATTTCTAATAGATAGTCAATATATAGAAGCCGTGGCAGTTGATTCAGAAACTGCCCAGCTAAATCATAGCAATGAAGATAGGGATAAAATAACTCCGTCTTTGGAATAGTAGATTTATTGTAGCAGTTCTTCTAGATTGCCAATAGCTTCTTGAACTTTTCCTACTATTTCGTTAATCTTAGCTAGATTTATGTACATATCTGTAGTAGGATATTTTTCCATAATCTCTAGTATTGATATTCGGTTATCATCTATTGCGGCTAAAATAATTGCTGAACGCAGGGCTTTATCACTTTCCTTGTCGTATCTAGTTTGAACTACTTCACTTATTGCTTTGGTAATATTTTGGCCACGCTCACTATATAAGACTTTGGCTAGTTTAGCGATATCAGCTCCTATTTCTAATGACATTATGCCACGAATTGTCTTAGGATTGATATCTTTTGATGCGGCCAGGGCTTGTCTAATTGTCTTGGTAGTTTCACCTGTCTCTGCAAATCTTCGTAAGTCCTTAACTTTGACCGATGCCTGTATTGGGCCAGTTATATCTATGACGACTTTGCTAGCTGCGATCGCGCTTTGAGAGGAAAATATTACTCCACTTATAGTCCCGAAAATGGCTAATGAACTACGGGACAAGAGATTTGATAGTTGCATGGTTAATTAATACTGAATTAGATTTTAATCTAAGGTTTCTAAATATTTAATTGATTATAAATTATTTGTCAAGCTATTTGAATAATGGATAATGGATAATTGATAATTATAGTTGTTTAACTTAAACTGGAGAGTACAAAGTTTTCCTAAAAAAATATTTGCTTTCAAGGTTAAACTATTACTAGCAGATGCTTAAACAACCGACAATTCTCAATAGAAAGTTGGTAACTTTTAAATAGCTAAAAGACTTAGCTAGCAATAGTTATTCCTAAAATTTTGCACTGTCTAGTATAAGAATGAGACAAATATTTCTTCCTATGAAAGGATTTCAGCCGAAAAGGTGTTTCATCCTTAAGTTAAATGACTATATAGAGAGTTAAAAAAAACTATAGCGCTATAGTTTTGAGTTCTATATCTATGGTCTATGTGTAAGTCCTATATTAATTATTAATTATTCAATAACATAATAATTTTTGCGGATAGTATAGATATTAAATAGGTAAGCATTCAGCCGTCAGCTATCAGCTATAAGAAGAGTGCTTTTATCATTCACTAAAAGCAATATTTAACTGAGCTATAAAAATCTTTCTACAAAACTCACCTCTAAAGTTTTTACTCATTTAAACCTCATGTTTAACCACAGGTTCTTATTCCTGATAGCTGACGGCTAATAGCTGTTTGCGTAGCATTCCGCAGGAAATGCTTACTTAAATAGGGTTGGCGCTCAAAAGTATTTTAAGGAGATGGGGAGATAGGGTGATGGGGAGTAATTCTGTTTACCCAACTCTTCCCGAAAATACTAGCTTTTTGATTTTTCACCGATTTCTCTGGAACCGTACCGTACCAGACCTACCCAAAAAGTTGCACTTTTTCCGCACCTAAAAAGGCACTTACCTTTATATATCAAAATTTTTAGATTTCTAGCCCGCTTACCCTAAATAGTATTTTTTTGTCTTCAGTTCCTCATACAGAAATAAATGTTAATTTTCCTTAAAAAAAATCAAAATAAACAGCTATAAAAAAAAATAATCAGAGTATTATACATCTTCGCAAAAGAAGCAATAGACAACAGATAATGGGAAGAAATAATTGATATTTATGTACGATAATTGATTCGATTTTTTATTTGTGGAGATGTCTATTTTAAATATAAAAAGATTAATATTAAATATTATATATAGCAATTATGATAATAGTGAGATACAAAATTTGAGGTTTGAGGGAACAGAGATATAGAAAAGAAGAAAAAAAACTTTATTTCATAACTTTCGTAATTCCTATATTTATAAATGTAGCAAAATAAACTTATTATTTTCTATTATCTTTTCTCTACAAAATGCAACTTTGTAGTTTAACAGTTGCAGCATATTTCATATCAGTAAAGCACACATTAAGACAGCCTAGAAGGGTGTGTTACAAAGGTTGGGTCTTTAATATTGATGCTTAACTGTCGATGACAGCCTAGAAGGGTGTGTTACAACTGTCGATGACAGCCTAGAAGGGTGTGTTACAAAGGTTGGGTCTTTAATATTGATGCTTAACTGTCGATGACAGCCTAGAAGGGTGTGTTACAACTGTCGATGACAGCCTAGAAGGGTGTGTTACAACTGTCGATGACAGCCTAGAAGGGTGTGTTACAAAGGTTGGGTCTTTAATATTTCTAGTTAACTATTCTCGAAAGTGCTGTATGATAATATCTATGTAAATTGTAAAATTTTGTTTCATTTTCAGAAATTAGGTTGCTATAAATCTCTAAAAGAGTTAATTTTAACAATGCTTCGTAAACTAAAAAAAACTGAATTTTGATTGGGAATTAAGTCTACTAATTAAAATATGTCTAAGATTTATAATGTTGAAATCCATCACCAAGGAAAAACTCACACTATAGAGGTGCCAGAGGATAAAACAATTCTCAAGGCTGCTGAGGAGGCTAAACTAGGTTTGCCTAATTCATGTAATGCTGGGGTTTGTACTACTTGCGCAGCTC
This sequence comes from Okeania sp., assembly GCF_035285525.1. Classification (GTDB taxonomy): domain Bacteria; phylum Cyanobacteriota; class Cyanobacteriia; order Cyanobacteriales; family Microcoleaceae; genus Trichodesmium. The sequence continues at coordinate 36,643 of NZ_JAYKGW010000031.1, forward strand.
AAATTATTGGAGAGGGTAGTGTAAATCAAAGCGATGGGATGGGTGTTAGTCCAGAACTTCAAGGTGAGGGTTATGTGTTATTGTGTGTTGCTTATCCTCGGTCTGATTTAAAGATAGAAACTGGAAAGGAAGATGAGGTTTACACTCGTCAATTTGCTTCTCCATAAATAACTTTGTAGAAACAAGAAGGAAGTAACATCCTTAATTAAGGGGATGAAAAAAAATAAACTTCAGTATTTTAAGCCTCTGACTTTATCGCTGACTAAAGAATAACTAATAACAAATAATTGATAACTGAAATGACTACTCATTTTATTAACGCTGAAATTGATCTACAAGAATCACCAGTAAAACTTAATGAAGAAATTGAAAAAGAGTTAGAAAAAAGAGGTACTCCTCTACGTTGGGCTGTAACAAAAGTAGATACAGAAAAACAAAAAGCTCATGTAGAAGCAGTAATATTTGAGGAAACAAATTTAACAACTAATTATTAATTAACTAAAATTTCCAGTCACTTGTTTCAGGGCGTTGCCGTTTAACTATTTAGTGGTTGAGCAACTACGAACAACTAAGCTTTCAGGTTTTTGAGTAAGTTTGATTAAGTTTGGTTGAGCAGTTGCTATTAATAGACATCTCCAAAAATAAAAAATATAATCAATTTTTATCCATAAATTATCAGTTATTCTTCCCTGTTCTCTCTTTTCTGGAGATGTCTAATAACTGATAACTGATTCGAGAGATTTATTTCAAGTATCGGTACTGATAACTGATAACTGTTAACTGATAACTGAAATGATACTACGTCCTTACACAGTAGTCTTAATTATTCCCACGGGTATAGGTGCATCTATTGGTGGTTATGCTGGTGATGGTTTGCCAGTCGCACGGGCGATCGCTCAAGCCTGTGATACTCTCATCACTCACCCCAATGTCCTGAATGGGGCACAGCTTTATTGGTCATTGCCTAATGCTCTCTATGTAGAAGGATATGCCCTTGACAAATTTGCTCAAGGATGGTACGGATTACAACCAGTACATCAAAACCGAATAGGTTTAATTCTAGACCAGGCCATTGAGCCAGAATTGCAACTGCGCCATTTACAAGCTGCTGATGCGACGAGAGCAACTTTGGGTCTAAATCTCACAGACTACATGGTGACAGATTCCCCATTAGGAGTAGAACTACGACAGTCTGAGTCTGGAGCATCCTGGGGTACAATAGCTAATCCTGATAGTTTACTACGAGCAGCAGATACCCTAATTCATAAAGCAAAGGCGGAGGCGATCGCTGTTGTGGCCAGATTTCCTGATGATGAAGGTAGTACAGCATTAGAAGAATATCGTCATGGCCAAGGAGTTGACCCCCTGGCAGGAGCAGAGGCGGTTATTAGTCATTTAATTGTGAAAACTTTTCAAATTCCTTGCGCCCATGCACCTGCTTTGTTACCTTTACCATTAGACCCTAATTTATCACCTCGGTCTGCGGCTGAAGAAATTGGTTATACATTTTTGCCTTGTGTTTTGGTTGGTTTGAGTCGTGCGCCACAGTTCGTGAAATTAAAAGATGGTTTACCAATTTCTAATAGTATTTGGGCACAACAAGTTGATGCGGTAGTTGTACCTGCTACAGCTTGTGGAGGTAGTGCGGTGATGAGTTTTAGTCAAACTAGAGCCAAAATTATTACGGTGAGAGAAAATAAAACCCAGATGGAGGTCTTACCTGAAAACTTAGGGATAAAGGCGTTGGAGGTAAATTCTTATCTAGAAGTTTTGGGGATATTGGTTGCTGATCGGGCAGGTATTAGTCCAAATGCTTTAAGATCGGAAGTATTATCAATTGGTAGAATATAGTCAGGACTGATGCAAAACAACCAAGAAACCGGGTTTATTGCTGTGAGATTGTTGCTCAAACCAAGAAATTTACTTGATAAACTCGGTTTCTGCTTAAGTCCTAATAGTAACAATAGTAACAAAATTTTTCAATAATAAAACAGAACTTACGCAAAGCAACTAAGAAACCGGGTTTATTGCTTTGAGATTGTTGCTCAAACCAAGAAATTTACTTGATAAACCCGGTTTCTGCGTAAGTGCTATAAAAAATAAAATCTATATATTGAGCAAACATCATTAATCCTAGACAAGTGACAGAAAAAAATCCTGACAGCCCAGAAATTGAACCATTAACTCGCATCCAAGTGTTATTCGCAATGGGAATAACAGCATTAGTATTACTGGCGATATCTAAAATATGCCTGCTTTTTGGTGTGAATTTATTGCCTGTAACTTTGAATTTGAGGGCATTGTTTTGGGGAATAGCGATCGCTCTAAGTATTACTACTGCTAGTGCGATAATTTACCGTGTTTGGCCAGCTTATCGTTGTAGTGCGGACAGATATTTAATGTTAGTGCTAACTCCTCTGTTATGGCCTGATTTAGTCTGGTTGGGTTTGCTTCCTGGATTAAGTGAAGAGTTATTATTTAGGGGTGTAGTTTTATCTGCTTTGGGATTAGATACATTAGCGTTAGTTGCTTCAAGTGTTTTTTTCGGTGTTTTACATTTGAGTGGTAGGGAACAATGGCCTTATATGATTTGGGCAACAATAGTTGGTTTTGTTTTAGGATATAGTGCTTTAGCAACAGGTAATTTATTGATACCAATTATTGCTCATGTTTTGACAAATTTGATTTCTAGTAGTGTGTGGAAGTGGGAACATAGGGGAAGTTAAAATTCCAAAGTCAAAAGTCAAAAGTCAAAAGTAAGATTTTATAGAAAAATTCCAAATTCCAAAGTCAAAAGTCAAAAGTAAGATTTTATAGAAAAAGTCAACAGTTAAAAGTTAAAAGTTAAAATTCAAAAGTTATATTTTACAGAATTACAACTTTAACGTTATAGTAATTTCAGGAAATTATTTCACATATTAAAGTTGGAAAATATTTGTGAAATTTCTAAAGTGA
>NZ_JAYKGW010000032.1:0-8430 GCF_035285525.1 Okeania sp.
ATCCAACAGGTTCTTCTTTGGTGGCCTCATATAACAAATAGCTCTATAGGCTCTTTCTCCGCGACCTCGTTGGACCCTATTCATACCCCTCTAGTTTCTAGAGGCTCTTAATAGGAACAAGTCGCACTTACATTCTTACTGTGACTCAATTTAAGAGGTGTAAGAATGTCCTAACTGTTTTAAGGACTGCTATATGAAAAATATTTGAGAAAATTTTTTGTAGACATTCCAGAATTTTATGTTAATATTGTATATTGTTAGCTAGATTTCTATTATTTTATGGAAATTTGATTGATAGATACTAACTAGAGCGGATGTGGCGGAATTGGTATACGCGCACGTTTGAGGGGCGTGTGGCTTTGCCTTGCGAGTTCGAGTCTCGCCATCCGCATTAGAGAATAATCAGAGGTTAAAAAGTGATGACTTCTGGTTTTCTCTTTTTTTTGGACTAAAAATTGACATGACATATAGTGGAGTGTAAAAACTATAGTGCTATAGTTAGGTTTTGTTTATGGAGGTCTGCTACTGAAGGAAGAGAAAAGTTTAGATTATTTACTACGGAAAAACTTTCTGATAGTCAAATTTTCCAGTCACCTTTTCTGCAATTTTCCTAACTATTAACTCCTAACAGCGCCAAACCTAATTAGGGCTTCCGTATGGAAATATAAAAGTTTTGATAGGTAAAGGTTTTAGTCTTTTGAAGTCTGGAAAAAGTGCTTCGTTTTCAGTTCTTTATGTTCAAAAAATCAGGATTTTGAGTATTTCAAGGGGCAGAAAATCAAGGGATAATATTCTAACTACCTATTCTATAATTCCCCTGAATTCTGAATTCTGGATTCTGCCTTCAGAAAAAGAAGTCTATACGCAAACTCTAATTAGCAAGTGCTAGTTAATTTAGATTTTTTTTGGGTAAACTTTCTATCTATAAATGTTCTGATTGTTTTATTTATTTAGGTTAGTTTGTCGGACATAGTTTAGGCTAAAAAAGCGTTTATAGTAAGTAAATTTGGATAACAATACTGACCTAGAAATTTTTACATATTCCTCTGATTGATTGTTATTGAAAAAGTCGCAGAAAATTTTCATGTTGACAAGATAGTTTTGTGAAAGAAAAACAAGTTACCTTTTCAAGATGCTTTAAATTCTTGCTCTTGAGAATTGGGAGAATTAGTATCTATATCTGCTTTATTATTGATATTTAACAATCGCTGACAAATACTTACTAAATATAATTTACTACTGATAGGCGATCGCGGCAATGGTGTTTCAGTATTAGGCCAACTAGGAAGATCGAAACATGGACAACATTCTGAGGGCATTCCTTTCACACGAGCAGGAATCGGCATTGAACAACGGGAACAAGAATTAATATCCCATTCGGAAGATAATAATTCTTGAAATGTTTGATGGGTTCCTTCTAAATAACAATCTCCTGATTCTGATGATATTATTTTTTGCCAGCATTCTTCAAATTCTTGACTATAGCGATCTTTTGAAAGTACAATTTGAGGTTTAATTGTTTCTTGACCATTATTAATTAAAACCTTTTTACCTAATTGAAACCAATAGGCAATATATTTTTTTATTTGCTCATAGGATGCCATAATTTTAATATAGAATAATGTTTTTAGATAAGCAGTTAGTTATCAGCTTTTAGTTACTAACTTATGATTACAGGGAAGGAAAAAGTAGTCCTTCAAGCAGAATTAAAAGTTATGGATAAATTGGGCAAGTAGCTAACTTAGTTATGTTTAATAGCGGAATGCTTAAGTTTTTAGGGTATGGAGAATTTTCCAGACCAAAAATAGCATTGATAATATATTTTAGTAAGCACTTCTTGCGGAATGCTAAACAAGCAGCCTTCAGCTAATAGTTATCAGTTTCTAAGATATATCATAATTTCCTGCCACAAATTATATGGTTTAACAACTCAGATTTCTGGTTGAAAATGTAGTATAAGTTAAAATAACATTGGCTTCATTCATTAAAAAGCTAGGAGCTGAGAGCTGAGAGCTGACTGCTAATAGCTAAACGCTTATCTTTGATTTTACCTTATTAAATCTCCTAAATTCTATGATTATTTCTAAAGGAATAGTTAAGAATTTAAGCAAGCATTCAGATATTCCTCTGGAATCACACTCAAACAAAAATAATATCCTCACTTTAAGGACTTGAGCTAAATGAATACAACCTTTAAAGTCAGCTCTTAATAGTAAGGTTAAATTTGTCTAAATTAATAAACTAGACAGTGAAAGTAGTTATAGAAACAACTATTGCTAACTAAGACTTTCAGATATCTAAAATTTAGAAAATTTATATTCAAAACTGTAGGTAATATAAGCCTTTTTCAGTAATACTTTTAGCATTGAAATAAATCATTTTTTATGATTTCATGAGAAATTTGTACTATCAAGTTAATAAAAATTTTATCTAAAACTTAAGGTAATAGCTAATAGTTGAGGGCTAAATGCTTAAAATTTTAAAGGTAATCCTAAATCGCTCAAAGGTAAAACATAACCTCCAGTAACTAGATAAACAGATTGAGAAATTACTCCTATTTTCCGAATCAGAGATCCAAGGCGATCGCGAAATAATCGTCCAATAGGATAAGCAGGAATTACTCCCCAACCTGTTTCTTCTCCTACTAAAATCACATCACCCTTAGCTTTTAATAAACTTTCAATTAGTTCCTCTAAAGTTTGATTCCAAGTTGGTTCATTTTGTTCCAAAATATTAGCTAACCAAGTACCTAGAGAATCTACTAAAATACAGGAATTTTTATTAGAATAAGTAGCCAAAGTTTCTGATAGTTTGATAGGTATTTCTAAAGTCATCCAATCAGAAGGACGACGATTTTTATGTTGTTCAATTCGAGCTTGCCACTCTAAATCATTAGCATTAATTTGAGAGGTAGCAATATATATTACTTTTTTTTCAGAATTAATGGCTAAATTTTCTGCCCATTCACTTTTTCCGGAACGAGCAGGACCAGTGATTAATATTAATTTATCTGAAGTGGTTTGAGGGAAATTCATCAGGATATAGAGTTAAAGATTTTAGGCTAAACTGGAACATAAAGAATAGTAAATTATGTAACAGCAAATTAGGCCAATATCCACAATAACTTCCATCCCCAAAAATTATTACTAAGAATAATAACTAACTATGGCCCTAATCTCCGCTATTATCTGTACTCATAATCGGGACAATTACTTAGGAGCTGCAATAGATAGCCTATTAGTACAGGATTTTCCTGGTAGCTTTGAAGTAGTGGTAGTAGATAATGCTTCTAAAGATCGTACCCGCGAAGTAGTAGAAGCAAGACTTTCTAACCCCAAACTTAAATATGTCTATGAACCAGTCACAGGATTATCTGTGGCTAGAAATACAGGAGCAAAAACAGCTAGTGCTAAAATTTTAGCTTATCTTGATGATGATGCTGTTGCTAGTCCTCAATGGTTGAAGGTAGTATATGAAGCTTATCAAAGTAATGACAAATTAGCTATTGCTGGAGGTAAAGTTACTTTAATTTGGCCAGAAGGAATTAGTCATCCCCACTGGTTGTCTTGGGAATTATCAGGAAACTTGGGTTACTATGACCTTGGTGATTCGGTTGTCTATATTGACCAACCGGGTTTGACTCCTAGAGGTTTAAATTATTCAATTCGTCGCACATTTCTGGAACAAATTGGTGGTTTTGATACTAATTTGGGTCGAGTTGGTAAAAAACTTTTATCGAATGAAGAGTTGCATACCACAGAATTAGCAATAAAGCAAGGTTGGCAAGTGGCTTATTTACCAGAAGCTTTAGTTGCTCATAATGTAGCTCCAGAAAGGGTGAAACTTTCCTGGTTTATTGAACGAGGTTGGTGGCAAGGTATTAGTGAATGTTATCGAGAACAACTAGCTGGTAATGCTGGTTTAGGTCAATTATTGCGGGGGAGTGAAAGAATAATTAGGGGTGTTTATAAGTCTCTAAAAAATATTACGGACCCTGCAAAGCGTTTTGATAATTTTGTCTATGCTTATGGTCAAATAGGTTATTTAGGTGCAGCAATTAAGGGAATTCTATCTACTTCAATAACTCCCAAAAATTGAATAAAGTTTATTGAATAAAGTGTTAGGTTATAGGTTGTCAATAATTAATAATTAATAACTAATAGGAGTGTAAAAAGTTCTCTAAAAGAATAATTTGTACCTGAAAATTGAAAGTGTTACTGGTAAAATATTATAGCACCTAAAGCTGTTAATACAAAGTTGATAACCTTTAGATAGCTGAAAGCCTTAGATAGTAATAGTTATTCTTAGAACTTGGCACTGTCTAGTAGTTAATAATTATTAATTAATTATTACCTTTTCTTATAAAAAAGAGGATTGGCTAAAATAAATTTTTGTTCTTCTGAATATGGGGTTTAGCTAACACAAAACTACTGATTTTTATCTATGAATGGAGAAGCTTTATACCTTAATTTTTCGGTAAATTATGGGTATAATAAAGTATATTTAAAAAGGCATAAACTTCAACATGAAATCTCAGAATTTAAGAAAAAAACCTAAACTTAATACCTAAAACTTTTAGAGCTTAATAATAAAAATCAATTAAGTTCAACAATCAATAATTATCTCTCCCTTTTCGGGAAATGATTGACGCTCAAGGAAAAAAAATTCTTTTCTTCCCTTTGAAAGGAAAGGCTTTCAACCTGAATTATTTAATAATTAATTACTAATTACTAATTATTAATTATTAATTATTAATTCTCTCGGTAACTCCAATTAATCAATTATTCAATTATGACATTATCTAAAATACCAGTATCAGTTCTTATTCCGGCTAAGAATGAAGAACAAAATTTACCTGCTTGTCTAGAAAGTGTAGCTAGAGCAGATGAAATATTTGTGGTAGATTCTCAAAGTAGCGATCGCTCTGAGGAAATAGTTGAAAGTTATGGAGCAAATCTAGTACAATTTTATTTTAATGGTACTTGGCCGAAAAAGAAAAATTGGTCTTTGAACAATTTAAAATTTCGGAATGAGTGGGTACTAATTGTTGATTGTGACGAACGTATTACTCCTGAACTTTGGGATGAAATTGCTATAGCTATTCAAGATGAAAATTATAATGGTTATTATCTCAATCGGAGAGTATTTTTTCTAGGTAAATGGATTCGTCATGGTGGGAAATATCCTGATTGGAATCTTAGATTATTTAAACATAAAGAGGGTCGCTACGAAAATTTGAAGACTGAGGGTGTTAGAAATACTGGGGATAATGAGGTACACGAACACGTTGTTTTAAATGGCAATGTAGGATATCTGAAAAATGATATGCTTCACGAAGATTTTCGCGATCTTTTTCATTGGATAGAAAGACATAATCGTTATTCTAATTGGGAAGCAAGAGTACATTATAACCTATTAACTGGTCAAGGCGATCGTGGAACTATTGGCGCTAGTTTATTTGGAGATGCGGTACAAAGAAAACGTTTTTTGAAAAAGATATGGGTGAGGTTGCCATTTAAACCTTTGTTGAGATTTGTGTTGTTTTATTTTATTCAACTGGGATTTTTAGATGGGAAAGCGGGGTATATTTATGGTAGGTTATTGAGTCAATATGAGTATCAAATTGGTGTTAAGCTTTATGAGTTAAAAGACTGTGGTGGTCAGTTAAATGTTACTAAAAATAAACCACAAAATACTAATTCTCAAAAAGTTGCTCAGGTAGATTCTGTTAGTAGTTAGTAGGTAAGAATTGAGAATTTAGAATTTAGAATTTAGAATTGAAGCAACTATTCAGGTAGTGGGGTTGACAAATAATCATATCTATATTAATTGTGACTTTCCCTGCCTAATTTTATCTGGTTGGAAAAAATCTAAATTCAAGTTATTTTGACTTGGAAACAAGACGATAATTTTGATAAAAATATAGTTAGCATTCTGTAGGGTTTTGGAGACAAAAACCCTACTTTTTTTGTCACAATTAAATAACTGGCATTATTTGAAAAAATTACTATGGTTTCTTGATTTTTATTGTTTAATTTTATCTGGCTGGAAAAGTCAGAAATTCAAGTAACTTGTATTTTTAAATAAGACGATAATTTTGATAAAAATATAGTTAGCATTCTGTAGGGGGTTGGGAGACTAAACTCCTACTTTACTAATTTTATTGGGTTGGAAAAGTCATAAAATCAATTTACAGCAGATTCTATCTTGGCAAGGAAAAGTGATATGAGCAAGATGCCCGCACTGGCAATATTTTATTATTAATATCTATATTTCATATACTGGGAATTTGTTATATTATTTTGGGTAAATGGAAATACTCAAAATTATATAATATCTTAAAACTATTTACCAAAAAGACAAATTAATGGAATTTAACTACTATTTACAAGAATTAGAACAGAATCTGGAAAAAGGCAGTGAACGTACTCATTATCCTGCTTTGAAAAATCTGATTGAGAGTGAAATTTTAGGAATTAATGCCAATATTGAAGAAACTGGAAATCAAGCTGGCATTCCAGATTTTACGGTTAGAAAAAATAATAATTTACTTGGTTATATTGAAGCTAAAAAAATTGGTGAAAGTTTAGAGAAAGTTCAATCAACTGAACAGTTAAAACGATATTTAGAATCTGCTGTAGGTGAAAATTTTATTTTAACTAATTACTTAGATTTTCGTTGGTATCAAGATGGTAAGTTAAAAGTTAAGACCAGTTTAGGTAAAGTAGAAAATCAAAAAATTGTTCCGAGCAAGACTTTAGAAAAAACTGCTAAATTAATTCAATCATTTTTAGATTATCAAGAGAAAGTTATTGCTAACTATAATAATTTGGCTGAACAAATGGCTGCTCAAACTAAGGTTATTCGTTATAGTTTATCGGAAGCTTTAAAAATTGAAAATGAAACGGGAGAATTAACTGCACTTAAGCAAGTTTTCCAAGAATTGTTATTGCCAGATTTAGATAATAATAGTTTTGCAGATATGTATGCTCAAACTATTACTTATGGATTATTTACTGCCAGAGTCGGTCATGCTCAAAATCCTGGTAATTCTAATTTTAATCGTCAAACAGCGGGTATTTATATTAGTGATAAAATTCCTTTTTTACAGGGTTTGTTTAGTACGGTTATTGCCACAGACATTGTCAGTAAAATTAACTGGGCGATTGAAATTTTGATAGAAGTTTTGGCAAAAGTTGACATTGGCAATATTCTCGAAAATTTTGGTCGCGAGACGAGAAGGGAAGACCCGGTTGTTCATTTTTATGAAACTTTTTTAGCTGCTTATGAAACATCTTTGAGAAAAAGTCGCGGAGTTTATTATACTCCTGAACCTGTGGTGTCTTTTATCGTCAAAGCAGTTAATCATATTTTAGATAAATACTTTGATTTAGAACATGGTTTTGGTAGTCGAAAAGTAACAATTTTAGACCCTGCTACGGGTACTGGTACTTTTTTATATCGGGTAATTAAACAAATCTATTTTAACTTTGAGAAATATGGTACAAATCGTTGGAATGAGCTGTTAAGAGATTCACAAGTTTTACAGCGGTTATATGGTTTTGAATTATTGATGACTCCCTATGCTATTGCTCATTTAAAATTGGGGTTATTATTGGAGACTTTAGGTTATCGTTTTGAGGATAAGGAAAGATTAAATATTTTCTTGACTAATGCTTTGGATGAGGGGATAAAAAAGTCTAGTTTATTATTGGCAGAATATATTTCTGAAGAGGCTAATCAAGCGGCAAAGGTTAAGGAGGAAAAACCGATTTTTGTCGTGTTAGGAAATCCTCCTTATTCTGTTAGTTCGCAAAATGTTAGTAAGCGGAAAAGACGACTGGAGGAGGATACTAAATATTTGGCAGATGTTAAATATAATGGTGCGACTTGGGAGAAGATTTATAAAATAGGGAAAGCTGGAAAAGAGATAACAGAATTAACTTATATTGGTGAACTTTTAGAAAGATATAAAGGTAGGGTGAGGTTGGAGGGAGAAAAGAATATTCAACCTCTTGATGATGACTATATTAAATTTATTCGTTTTGCTCACGACCAAATAGAAAAAACTGGGCATGGGGTAATAGGTTTGATTACCAATCATTCTTATATTAATGGTTTAATTCATCGGGGGATGAGAGAGGAGTTAATGAAATATTTTGATAGTCTCTATATTATGGATTTACATGGTAATTCTTTATTGAAAGAAACGACACCGGATGGAGAAAATGATGAAAATGTTTTTGATATTCAACAAGGTGTGGCAATTTTAATTGCGGTTAGGGAAAAAAGTGAACCTGATGCTTTTTCGGTAGTTTATAAAAAGAGAGACGGAGTGAAGTTACCTGCGGATGTTTTTTATTTTGATTTATGGGGAAAAAGGGAAAATAAATATAAATTTTTAGAGAGTGTAAATTTTCAGGATGTTGA
>NZ_JAYKGW010000033.1:0-28561 GCF_035285525.1 Okeania sp.
TACCAAGTTTTAGATAAATGGTTGAAAGATAGAAAAAAAGTTGACCGAGAATTATGGGATGAAGAAATTCATCACTATCAAAAAATTATTTTTGCTCTGAGAGAAACTAGAAAAATAATGATAGAAATAGATAAAATTATTCCCAGCTTTCCTTTTGGATAGTCAGATATCTATATATAGTTATGATTTTATCTACCTAGAGATGAGGTGGGAAAATTTACCAAAATTCTCCTTGATTGCCAAAAATCATAATTTATCTATCCCCAACTGATGAATCGGCAAAATCATTTTTGCTCTGGGAGAAACTAGAAAAATAATGATATAAATAGATAAAATTATTCCCAACTTTCCTTTTAGATAGTCAGACAGAAAAATTGAGTATGAAATTTATTTATCTATATATATAGTTATGATTTTATCTACCTAGAGATGAGGTGGGAAAATTTACTAAAATTCTCCTTGATTGCCAAAAATCATAATTTATCTATCCCCAACTGATGAATCGGCAAAATCATTTTTGCTCTGGGAGAAACTAGAAAAATAATGATAGAAATAGATAAAATTATTCCCAACTTTCCTTTTAGATAGTCAGACAGAAAAATTGAGTATGAAAATTTATTTATCTATATATATAGTTATAATTTTATCTACCTAGAGATGAGGTGGCAAAATTTACCAAAATTCTCCTTGATTGCCAAAAATCATAATTTGCTTATCCCCAACTGATGAGTCGGCAAAATCATTTTTGCTTTGAGAGAAACTAGAAAAATAATGATATAAATAGATAAAATTATTCCCAGCTTTCCTTTTGGATAGTCAGATATCTATATATATAGTTATAATTTTATCTACCTAAAGATGAGGTGGCAAAATTTACTAAAATTCTCCTTTATTGCCAAAAATCATAATTTACCTATCCCCAACTGATGAATCGGCAAAATCATTTTTGCTTTGAGAGAAACTAGAAAAATAATGATATAAATAGATGAAATTACTCCCAACTTTCCCTTGAGATAGTCAGACAGAAAAATTGAGTATGAAAATTTATTTATCTATATATATAGTGATGATTTTATCTACCTAGAGATGAGGTGGGAAAATTTACTAAAATTCTCCTTGATTGCCAAAAATCATAATTTATCTATCCCCCAACTGATGAGTCGGCAAAATCATTTTTGCTCTGGGAGAAACTAGAAAAATAATGATAGAAATAGATAAAATTACTCCCAGCTTTCTCTTTCGATAGTGACGATCTTCCCTTCACCAGCAATAATCAATTATTCCAAAAATTAACAACTAAAGGCGAATTATTAGTTAATCTACATTTACTCAAAAATTTACCAGTTTTCCATCCAGAAGAAAAAACAACTATTAATTATCAAAGAAATGGTAAAAATCTAGTTAAAGAAGTTAGAGATGATTCGACCAACGAAAAAATATGGATTAACAAAAATTGTTATTTTACAGGAGTTAGTCAGAAAGTATGGGAATTTAAAATCGGTAGCTACCAAGTTTTAGATAGATGGCTAAAAGATAGAAAAAAAGCTGACCGAGAATTATCCGATGCAGAGATTAATCACTATCAGAAAATCATTTTTGCTCTGAGATAAACTAGAAAAATAATGATAGAAATAGATGAAATTATTCCCAGCCTTCCCCTCAAATAGTAATTTCATTTACAGCGCTTTCCGTTGTTATGAAATACACACGCGCAGGCAAGATTCCCGCACTACAAGATTTTCACTATTTACTCTGTACATCGTTTGATCAAAATCTGCTATAGATTTTCTGAATAAATTTAATACTAAATTTAGTAATATTAGTAAAAATTAAGTATAGAAACTAGGTTTGTATTAGCTTTATTGCCATACTAACCAAAAAATAAAGGAGTAAACTTCAGTATTATAACCATCCTACTTCAGTCGGAGATGATGACAACTAATATAATAGTAGTATTAGTATAAATAACCTATGAGATTTTCATTCATATTAGATATCCTACAATACTAACCAAAAAATATAGAAATAAACTTTAATATTTCCAGTCTTCCTATTCCAGGAGATACTAATAACTTAAAATTGATAACTGAAATAATATCTATCTTTGATAAACTCAGTTGATTATTATCTTCCAAAGCAAAAGTATTTGATATAACTTAAAATTTGCTTCAAAAAAAGTCTGGTAAAATGTCATTTGTCAGCCATTAACTCTCAAGAAAATAGGCAAAAATTAATACCTAAGAATCATTGCCATAATGACTGATAGTGCTTATTATTAACGCGGTAGCGATCGCCAACTTTTAAATCCTTATTTTTAGGGTGTGAAGCTTAACCAGAGCTTAAACTTATTGATCAATAATAAGTGTTGGAAAAAAACAAATATTTACTTGTAGGGGTTTGGTCTCCAAACCGATATGAACTTGATAGTTACTACTTACAGCTAACTAGAAAATCAGGGTTCAAGCATCTTTTTGAAAGGAAATAAAATCGAAAAATTCGTATTTATAACTTTCCTATTGTCGGATATACTGATAACTGATAACTGTTAAATGATAACCCCCAAAAATCACTTTTTAAGCATCTCTTTGAAAGGAAATAAAATCGAAAACTTAGTATTTATAACTTCCTTATTCTTAGAGATACTGATAACTGATAATTGTTAACTAGAAAATCAGGGTTTAAGCATCTTATTTCCTATCAATAAATTAACATATAATTGTATAGCTATTTGCGTTTAATATTTCTGTTTATCATGCTACGAAAATAGCTTTTTTTTTTGGTTCTTGCTGCTTCAAAATGATAAAATTGTTAAGGTAGGGAGTAGGAAGTAAACTCACCCCTAATATAAAATCCGGTTAAATACTTATTATATAGTTGGGGAAGTAGGGGTAATTGAAGTGTAGATAGAATTATGAACATAGACACTTGTAACCGGATTCTATATAACTCTTCCCAGGAGTAGAAGTTAGGAAGAATTGTCTCTTAATTTTTCTCTCAAGGGTGAGGCATTTATTGCTAACTTTTTTTAACTTTTTGACCTAAAAGCTGCTACTCTGTTTCCTGTTCCCTTATTTTTCAGCAAACCCTAATTATTAATTGTTAATTATTAATTATTAACTATTAAAATAAGCACTTAATATACTAAACAACACTGATTTCTTCCTTGTTGTTTTGCTTGATAAACTCCTTGATCTGCCCTTAGTATCATATCATCTATGCTCTGATCATTAACAGAATATGTAGTCACCCCGATACTAACAGTTAACTGAAGATTCCCTGGGTCAGTTTTAATAACGCGATTAGCTACAGTTTTTCTAATTCGCTCTGCCAATATCAGTGCTTGTTCTCCATGAGTTTCAGGTAAAATAGCTATAAATTCTTCTCCACCATATCGACCTAAAAAATCCACTTTGCGAATGGTATTTTGAATAGTTTTAACTACTGTACACAAAGCTTTATCTCCCACTTGATGACCGTAATTATCATTAACTTTTTTGAAGTTATCTAAATCCATTAATAAAATAGAAAAAGGGGGACCATATCTACGAACACGATTAAATTCTTGATGAGCAGCATTAAATAAACTACGACGATTTAAGACTCCTGTAAGTGGGTCAGTATTTGCAAGTTTTTGAACTTCTGCTAAAGCATCTTCCAACTCTATTTGTGTAGATTTTAATTCATCTATTGTATGTTTTAGAAGTAGATGATGACGAATTCTCGCAAACAGTTCGGCTGTTTTAAATGGTTTATCAATATAATCAACGGCTCCTAATTCAAAAGCATTGACTATGTGTTCCTGTTCATTACTAGCAGTGAGAAAAATAATGGGAATATCAGCATATTTTGGTTTGCTTTTTAGCAGCTTACAAACTTCTAATCCATCAATATCAGGCATCATTAAATCTAGCAAAATTAAATCCGGTTTTGTACCTTTAATAATTTCTATAGCCTGATGACCTCCCTGGGCAAAAGTTAGATTATAACCTACAGGTTCTAAGATTAATCTTAACAACTTCAGATTAGTAGAAATATCATCGACTATCAGGATATCAAAATTTTCAGGTTGAAATGTTTCTGTTTTCAGCATACTCTTAACAATTAGAGATAAATGAATAATGAATAATTACCTCTCTCTTTTAGCCATGCTTTATCAACATCTTTTTTAAAGAAGAGGCTTTTAACTTGAATTATTTAATTATTAATTATTAATTATTCGGTAAAAACAATTGAAAAATTGAGAGAGAATAAATACTGCTTAAAGTAAGCCCGTTTGACCTCAAAAGGAATTATTCTATTTGCTGTTAACTAAGTTTCTCCATATAAAGGCTAGCTGATTGGTAAGAGCGGAGTGCTGACAATGGAGGAGCCTGTTTTAGCATTTTTTTCACATTTTTTCAAATATATATAACACTTAATATAGCCATCCTATTTTATTCATTTAAAAAATATTGTCACTTTTTGGTAATTAGAGAATAGGTAACAGATAATGTGCAAGAATTTTAAAGATAATTAATAATCACTTCAGTTATTAATATCTCTTACTAAAATAAGAAGTATTAATAACTGAATTTTCTTTTTTTATCCCCTTCTTTCATAGCAGAAAGCTTGAGACATTTTTATTAGTCATTTTTGTTTAAAATGTTAGATCGAATTTTATCTATAGCAATCCGTGCGGAGGTTGCGGGTAATCAAAAAGTAAATAAAAAAAATAGAAACTCCTCCCTGTTCCCAGTTAAGTGTTCCCTTTTCCTTAAAAGCGGTAAGATTTTTATACACAAATAAAATAAGATTGCTATATTTGTAGTAAAGATTTGAATTTACTACAAGGATTGATTTTAAATGGTTGTCAATCCAGTATATTTGAAGTATAATTGTAATATAAAAAAGGCGCTCATCCGATCAGCTTTTTCAGAGAGCGCCTGGAACAAAAAGCTAAATCACAAGGGGGATTATATCATGGTTAATTGCATTGGTATTAAATCCACTCATTTTTTCGGCAAAAATCATGAAAAAATTCAGCCATTATTACCATTAGAAATTAAAATTGAAAGTGTTACAGTTGTTGGGGTTAATCAAGTTCCCCAAATAGTGTATAGAACTTCAAAAGGAAAGTGTAGCACTTTTTTATCTAAAGCAAAATTGATAAATTGCTTACTCTGCTTTCTGCAAATTAAGCATCCTAATTTTAGCAAAGTTATGAGTTATAGTTTTCAGATTTCTGGGATTAATATAGATACAGAAAATGGCAATTTTTTTATTGCTAATTCTGAAATAAACGCTTTTCTGGAAAGATATAATCGAGCTACTTTAGAAAAGTTAGAAGTTAAGTTAACTGCTGTTAGTTCTCTGGTAATAAATCGAATTAAAGGAACTGTAGCTGAAGTGAATAATATTGGTTGTAGTTGTGCTGATATGGTTTACCGTCACACAATTTGTAAACATCAAATTGCTACTCATTTGTATTTACAGTTAAATGGATGGGATTCTTTTGCAGAGTATTTACAACAAAATACAGGGAAAAAGTGGGAGGAAAAATTTAGAATTTAAGAAGGAAGAGGGAAGAAGGAAGAAGGAAGAATGGTTGAGAAAAACCTCAAAACGGGGGCGGGTTGAGTACAGTTGAAGAAAGAAAGAAGAGGGAAAAAGGAAGAAGGAAGAATGGTTGAGAAAAACCTCAAAACGGGGGCGGGTTTAGTATAGTTGACTGCTTTTTAACTGAGTTAACTCAAAAACCCGCCCCTACTTTTTGTAGGACTTAGGGGAAAAGAATATCATTTCTCCGACTATCTCCCAAACCCAAGCGATCGCCATGTATCTGAGGAAGAATAGCTCTAGGTGGTTTAGTTTCCCCCCATCTTTTTACTAATTTCTGTAAAAATTTATCTTGCTCCACTCGTGTTTCGTCCCAATAAGGACTCCGGTTAACCATCGTAAACCAAACTAAACCCTGTTCCTGGGTTGGAAAAACTCCCGCCAAAGCAATAACATCATTCAAAGTACCAGTCTTAACCATCGCTCCCTTCGGAATATTCCGTGACTGCTTTACCAAAGTTCCCGTATCATAGCCAGATACTGGAAACAAGTCAGCAATAACCCATCCAGAATTTTGCAGACCTCGTTGAATAGCTACCAACATTGCAGTTACCGCTCTTGGGGAAATCTGATTTTCTACTCCTAAACCAGAACCATTAATTAATTTTATTTCCCTTTCTGGAACTCCAGCACTCCAAGCTGCTTTTTTAGCGACAAGTTTTGCTCCTCCCAAATTTTTTGCTAATCTCTGAGCTAAGTCATTCTTACTTTCCACATTCATGGTTTTGAGAATATATATCAGCGGTAATGATTTGTGTCTAATAATTGGAGTTTTCTTGGATACAGATTTTTGGGATATCACAGAACCACCTATTACTACTTTCGGCATCCCTGTTCCTGGTGGCATTTGGTTATAAATACTTCTGACATTTCTAGACCAAGTTGCTGAATTTATACTTTCTTGCAAAAACTGACCAGCTACTATAGGGTCATACCTATTATTTATCCCAAAATCCCCTACTATAACTAAATTACCTGTCACCTGATTAATACCTAATTTTTGTATGGCGTTACCCAAGGCGATCGCTTCTTCCCAGAGAAAATAAGGGTCACTACCACCATTAACAATTAAATCTCCTCGTAAAACACCGTTGGAAATTTGACCTGTGGTACTAATTAAGGTTTCAAATTGATGTTGAGGTCCCCAAGTTTCTAGTGCAGCTAAGGATGTAGCGATTTTTGTTAAAGAAGCACTGGGAATGGGAGTTGTACCTTTGTGATTATGTAGAGGTCTGAGCTCTGACTGTATCCAGATACCTTGAGTATCGGCAGTTAGTAATCCTTTTCTTTTTAGACTTTCTAAGTATTCATCTATTTCTAGGGTTAATGTTTGATCTGAATTTTTCGGCGAAATTAATTCGGGTACACCTGCTTGCCATTTAAGGATAGCTACAGTATCCTGCCCAATATTTTGTATTCCTGCCATTTCGAGCCACAAATTTATGACTCCGTAGCTAAATAATTCCCACATATATCAATTTGATGTTTCTCAAATTTTTTCATCACAGCGAATTGAAATATAGCACTAGACAATGATTCAAAAGCTAATTTAATTATGTTATTGGAAATAGAAAATTTATTCATTACTATTGCGCAATAGTTAAATCTCTAACTTTAGTAAACTCGTAGTAGGTAATTTAATTGTGATTTTGAAAATAGTTAAATCTCTAACTTTAGTAAACTCGTAGTAGGTAATTTAATTGTGATTTTGGAAATAGAAAATTTATTCATTACTATTGCGGAATAGTTAAATCTCTAACTTCGGCAAATTCATAGTAAGTAATTTAATTGTGATTTTGGAAATAGTTAAATATCCAACTTCGGCAAATTCATAGTAAGTAATTTAATTGTGATTTTGGAAATAGAAAATTTATTCATTACTATTGCGGAATAGTTAAATCTCCAACAATAATAATTTAATTTTATATTTAAAAATAAAAATATTATTTTTTGTAATACATTAAAAATTATAAAAAATTGACTAATTATTTGCTAAAATTGCTTACCAAATATGCTAATCATGGAAAATGAGCAAAATTTCTATAGGAAAGGCTGCCGAACTACTAGGAGTAGCAGAAAGTACCCTGAGAAGATGGGAACGAGAAGGCAAAATCCATTCAGAAAGAACCAAAAATGGACATCGCCGATATGATGTTGCCACCCTTCTGGGACTAAAAGCTGGAGAACGTAAAACCATTGGTTATGCCTGCGTTTCTAATTCTGAGCAAACAGCCAATTTAGACAAACAAATTATGGTATTAGAAGCCTACTGTAATAATCAAGGATGGCTAGTAGAAATTATCCGAGACTTAGGTTCAGGAATAAATTATCGAAAAAGAGGACTTGTCAGATTAATCAAAATGATCTGCTCAGAAAAAGTAGAGCGTTTAGTATTAACAAATAAAGACCGTTTACTAAGATTTGGTGCGGAACTAATATTTACCATTTGTGAGATTTTTGGCACAGAAATTGTGATAATTAATCACTGTTCTGAATCCACAGAAGAAGAAGATTTAGACAGAGATATCTTAGAAATTATCAAAATTTTTACAGCTAGACTATATGGTAGTCGTAGCCATAAAAATCAAAAAATAGTAGAAAAATTGCAAGAGGCAGTTAATCAAATAAATTGATAAGTAAGCATTTAACAATTAGCTTATAGCTGTCAGCTATTAATTTATGATCTTGAGAATCATAAAATACTTTTTTGCTTCTATGAATTAGCATAATTTGATTAATTGGTCATCAATAGTAGACAATGAAAATTATATCTCATTACAGCATATTTATGCTAAATTATGTACAAGATATAAACAGTAAAATTATTGTATGGCAGACATATTGTCCGCGATAATTGTACTTCATAAAAATAGGAACGCTGTATCAATTATTAATTAGTAAATCGCAATTTTTCCTAAGTAAAAAGTCAATAAATGTAAGCATTCAGGAGTCAGCTATTTATTTGAGTTTGAAATAAAGGCTTGGCTTTCTTGAGGTAAATTGAATCTTATTATCAAAGGCGACTTTAAAGGTGATATTCATTTAAAGCTATTTTCATATCTTAGATAGGATTTGGTGACGGCTGATGACTAATAGCTGAATGCTTACCAATAGATAATCAATTAACTGATAAAATATTGAAGGTTTCTGTAACTTTGAAAAATGGGAATAACACCTACACGAATCGCAATCGACGCTATGGGTGGGGACCATGCCCCATCAGAAATTGTTCAGGGAGCACTCAAAGCTCAAGAAGCTTATGGTGTTAAAGTATTGCTAGTTGGCAACCCTCAACAAATTAAAGCCTGTATAAATCACCAATCAAATCAACCTTTTCCAGAAATAGTTCCTGCCGAGGACATAGTAGAAATGGATGAAGAGCCTTTGACTGCCATTAGGCGCAAGTCCAAGGCATCAATTAACGTTGCTATGAACTTAGTCAAGGAAAAAGAAGCAGATGCTGTAGTTTCCGCAGGCCATTCAGGAGCTGCAATGGCCTCTGCTTTGCTGCGTTTGGGACGAATACCAGGAATTGACCGTCCAGCAATTGGGGCAGTTTTACCCACTATTGTTCCCAAGAAACCAGTCCTGATATTGGATGTGGGAGCTAATGTGGACTGTCGCCCCAAATATTTAGAGCAGTTTGCAGTTATGGGGTCAATTTATAGTGAGTATGTTTTGGGGATTTCTGAACCAAAAGTAGGACTACTTAATATTGGGGAAGAACCATCAAAAGGAAATGATTTGGCACTAAAAACTCATCAAATATTGGCAGAAAATAATCAAATTAAATTTATTGGTAATGCAGAAGGTCGTGATGTTTTATCTGGTGAATTTGATGTGATAGTTTGTGATGGTTTTGCAGGTAATGTTTTATTAAAGTTTGCAGAAGCAGTGGGTGATTCTGTACTCCAAATGATGAAGGAAGAATTGACTCCTGGTCTAATTGGAAAGATTGGCACTGCTATATTGCGCCCTAATTTAAAAAGGATGAAACAAAGAATAGATAATGTGGAGCATGGAGGAGGATTATTGTTAGGAGTAGAAGGGATTTGTATTATTAGTCATGGTTCCTCTAAAGCACGAACTATATCTAATGCAATTCGTTCAGCTAAAGAAGCTGTTAAAAATAGAGTGCTGGAACGAATCAATTCTAAGTATATACCTGAAGAGAAAAAGTCAGTAGTTGTTAATTAGATAAATTAATAATTAATAATTAATTCTCCTGAAAAGGTAAAACGAGAGGATTTACTAAAAGGAAAAAGTTTATTTTTTTCCTTAAAAGGTTTAACCTGAATTATTTAATTATTAGTTATTCGGTAAATAATTGATGATTTATGCGCGATAATTAATTTTACTTATGATCAACAGAAAGAATTAGTTTTTAAGGAGAAGAAAAATTTATAAAAAAAAGCGAAGGGCTAAAATTAGTAAATTTTACTTTTAGGGATTTGTTTGCCTAGGATAACCAAGGAAAATCTGAAAGCTGACTTCTACTTCTAGTATAGCAATCCTCTAATATATTTGTGTATAAAAATCTCACTGCTTTTCAGTATGGAGACAATGGGCAATGAGCAATGGCTAAAACTTACGCTTCCCGAAAAATCGGAGTTTATTTCTAGTTTTTGATTTGTCAGAACATAAGCATGGATTGCTATAGCTGAACTCTATAATAACTTTTTTTAGCAAAATTTTGAATTTTCATTATTCAATATTTCTGTAAACTCATAGCTTGAAAAAGATGAGAATTGAGAATTGAACTGTTTCAATTTAATTCAGTATAACCTCAGAATAAGGTTAATGAAAATTAGAAAGTAATATGAAAAAAACAATAATAATTAAAAACTAACAGATGACAAATATAGGTGTTTCTATCACAGGAAGTGGTTCTGCTATACCAAAACTATCTCTAGATAATCAACAATTATCCCAAATAGTAGAAACTTCTGACGAATGGATAAGCTCTCGGACTGGCATTACTAAACGACAACTAGCAGATACCACAGAATCATTATGTAGTCTAGCAACTCAAGCCTCTCTAGCAGCTCTTGACCAAGCAAATATTACTCCTAAAGATATTGACCTGATTATTTTGGCTACATCTACTCCAGATGATTTATTTGGTACTGCTAGTCAAGTACAATGGGAGTTGGGTGCCGAGAAAGCAGTAGCCTTTGATATGACCGCAGCTTGTTCTGGTTTTGTATTTGGTTTAGTTACAGCAGCACAGTTTATCCGTAGTGGAGTTTATCAGAATGTCTTATTAATTGGAGCAGATATTCTTTCTCGTTGGGTAGACTGGGAAGACCGAAGAACTTGTGTTTTATTTGGAGATGGCGCAGGTGCAGTGGTTTTACAAGCTTCAGAAAGCGATCGCCTCCTGGGTTTTGAACTTCGCAGTAATGGTAGTCAAAATGACTGTTTAAATCTTCCTTTCCAACCCCAAGAAAAGAAAATAATTGAGGGAGTAACTGTTAGTCAAGGTACTTATCAACCAATAATAATGAATGGTAAAGAAGTCTATCGTTTTGCGGTACAAAAAGTACCAGAAGTCATAGAAAAAGCTTTATTTAAAGCTAATATTAGTGTGGATAAAATTGACTGGTTATTATTACATCAAGCCAACCAAAGAATCTTAGATGCTGTTGCTAGTAGATTGAATATTCCCTCAGAGAAAGTTATTAGTAATCTCCAAAATTATGGCAATACTTCTGCTGCTTCTATACCTCTAGCTTTAGACGAAGCTGTTAGGAAAAATCAAGTTAAATCAGGAGATATTATAGCTGCTTCTGGTTTTGGAGCAGGATTAACTTGGGGAGCAGTAATTTTTGAATGGAATGGTATTTAATTAAGTCAAAAGTTAAAAATAAAATCTTTTTAGTAGTAAGAATTTCCTGCCGAATGATCCGCAAACAGCCGTCAGCTATAAGCTACCAGCTACTACTTTTAGTTTTTGATAAAAGCTTGATTATTCAAAATTAAATCTGAGTAAAAAATTCAGTTTTCAAGTCTATAATTCATTCAAACCTCCTATCTATTTAAGATTAAAATTTTATAGCTAAAAGCTGACGGCTAAAAGCTGAATGCTTAATTTTAGTACAAGTATCTGGCCTGGGATAATAAAGGTTAAATAGTTGATAAAATCCTTTGTCAACTTCTAATACTTTTTTCTGAGTAAGATTTTTCCAAAAATTTAGATTTGTGGAACTTTTGAAATAAGGTACTTACTGGTTTAATTAAACGTACCTGTTCAAATATTGAATTGGTAAATATCAATAGTTGAGAGCAGATTCCAGTTTGACACTAAAAATAAGGTAAGCATTCAGCTAAAAAGAGGGAAAAACTATAGAGATAACTTTCAGTATTCAGCTATTAGCAGTTATAAGTTTGGAAAGTGGTATAATTTCTCTTGCTCCCCTACTCCCCTACTCCCCTACTCCCCTACTCCCTATAATACCGTGACTAGAAATCGTGAACCAGTTAAGAATTTAGTTCTTTATCGCTTATTAAAATGGTCAGTAATAGCTCCCATACTGCGTTTTTATTTCCACAGTAATACTTACGGCATCGAAAATGTTCCACAACAAGGACCTCTAGTCATAGTTAGTAACCATGCTAGTGATTTAGATCCTCCAATTTTATCTGTTTCTGTCAGAAGACCCGTTGCTTATATGGCAAAACAGCAATTATTTGAAGTGCCAATTTTGAAAGAAATAATTACTTTATATGGTGCTTATCCTGTAAACAGGGGTTCAGCAGACAGAAGCGCTATTCGTTCAGCTATGAATAGTTTAGCAGAAGGATGGGCAGCAGGTATTTTTTTACAGGGAACTCGTACTCCTGATGGTAAAATTACAGAACCAAAGTTAGGTGCTGCTTTAATTGCGGCCAAAGCAAAAGTACCATTATTACCAGTGTGTATTTGGGGTACTCATCTAGTCAAGCGTCAAGGTTTGATAGCTAATTCTGTACCAATAACTGTCAGAATAGGAGAAATTTTACCTCCTCCTAAATCAACTAAAAAAGAAGAGTTACAAGAAGTTAGTCATAAATGTGCAGATATAATTAATAAAATGCACGATTTAGGAGCTTAACTAACTATAGCAATTCTAATTTGATTCCTGTACAAAATTTCATTACTTTTAGGGAATAGGGAACACTTAACTAACTGGAAACAGATCAGAATTTCAGTTGTTTTATTTACTTTTTGATTTGTTGCAACCTAATTTAGGATTGCTATATTAGCTATTAGCATTCAGCATTCAGATTTTTGAATTTTGGTTAATCCCCAGTTTCTTTCAACCTGATGGTATAGAGGTTAAAATACTCATTAGGAAACTATAAAAAATATTATCCTACTAATGGCTGAGTGCTAACTGATAACTGATAACTGATAACTGATAACTGAAATAACTGCTTTATTTAATAAATTTAATTAAAAAGAAAATGCAACATACTAGAGAACAATTAACTGAAAATTTGGATGTAGCCGAATGGAATTGGTTAGTACCCCATGTGAAACGTGATTCTGTTGTAATTATAGACCAAAAATTGGATTTGTTAGATGTAGGAGTAGCGATCGCTTCTGATCACAAATCTTCTGTACAAGATTGGATTAGTCAAAAACTTATTTATAAACCTTCAGCAGAACAATTATCAATTTGGAATAATAACGATACTAAAAAGTTTAATGCTTTAATAGTACAA
The DNA here is from genome assembly GCF_035285525.1 of Okeania sp. GTDB lineage: Bacteria > Cyanobacteriota > Cyanobacteriia > Cyanobacteriales > Microcoleaceae > Trichodesmium. The sequence continues at coordinate 13,303 of NZ_JAYKGW010000033.1, forward strand.
CCTTTTGTTTTAGTTCAAGAATCTTTAGAACCTGAAGCAGAAAATTAGAATTATTGCAAAGATTAGGAATAATAAATAGGCAAAATACTTTCGAGAAAAAGGTAAGAAAAAATCTTTAAGTTTTACTTTTTCCAGAAGTCTATTGATGGCAAAAATTTGCCCCTGTATAACCAGTAGTTAACCAAATAATTCCTCTTATTCCATCTCGAATTGCCTTTTCAATAGGTTCCGGCGATCGCCCAGAAGGAACTGGTAGGGGTTGAAAATTAATTCCCCTACTACCCAAAATAATTTGGCCAATAACTCTAGCGCGACGCATGTGGTCATCGGAGGTAACTAAATAAACACTGGTAATACCTTGAGATTTTAATTTATCAACTGTTGTAGTAAAATTAGTAACAGTATCTACAGCATCATAATCTAAATGTAAACGAGTTTGGGAGATTCCCGCCTCAGAAAATAACCATTCTGCATATTCTGGGTTAGTACCAGAAGAGACCCAAACATCCAGATGAGGATGTTGTTGAGCAAATTCTGCGGCAAATACTTCTCTTTCTATAGAGCCACCAAGTACCAATAAAGCTTGAGGAGGTTCAATACTACCTACAAATTGCTGGTAACCAATCCAAAAAGTTACCAAAAATCCTGCTAAAAAATAGGAAATTCGAGAAATTTTCAATTCCTTATATAATTTTTTACTAAGAACTACTCTGAAAGTCATAATATCTAAAATAATAAAAAACCATCTGTAAAACTACAGATGGAGAAGTTGTCTATTATGAATATTCAGAAAGTATTATGTACCATCCGGAGTAGCTAATATGTCGGGTAAATAATTCTATAATTTGGGAAGCCTTTGACAGTAAACCTTTTAGCATTTTAAGAATTAGAATCACAAGGATAAAATCTTTTCCCTATAAGTAAAGTATGTCACACAAGATATATATTAAGCTTCTATGATCGTTAAACATAAGTAGGGTTTGCTGAATTATTGATGAAAGCGTTTACAAATGAAGGTTATAGCTTTTTTAGGTAGGTCAAAAGTACCAGCTTTTAAGTCTTGAAAACTAAAAAGTCTAGGATTTTCTGCCATAATTAGCCGATTTGGTGGGAACCGTAAATCAAGGGATAATTCTTTCTCGTACCTTTTCTGTAATTCTTATTCCTTCAGGATTCACCGATTTTCGATTCTGGCTTCTCCCTGCTACTAAAAGACTTTTTCAACCAGCCCTAAGTAAGGTTTGCTGATTAAATCTCAAAGCGTTTACAAATGAAGGTTATAGCTTTTTTTTATGTTGAAAAAAGTTGCAGGTTTTTAGCTGTTGTAGTCTCAAAATGGTAAAGTTTCGACCCTAACTATCAGAAAATTTGGCCGTAACATATAGTATAAACTGTTCCCTGTTGCCATTTCCCTATTCTCTTCCTATAATAAATAATATAATTGTTACATATTAATAACATATACTACTGATGGTTAAAGCCTTATCTCTAGATTTACCTTTTCAGCTAATTCAAAGTATACGTTTAGCTCATGCAATAATGGAGACAAATTATGAAGTTTACTTAGAACCTAAAGACGAAGAAAAATTTCTATGGCCAAAGGAAAAATTTGGTGTTAGATATAAAGTCAACAACGAGCTACCCCCAAAACTGTCTGGAATTGTAATTGTACATTCAAAGCCTCAAACATCTATTGGCTTTATAGAACGTCCGTTAATTTTTCCTCACTCAATTTTCGCTTACTCTAAATCACTTTGGTGTCAGCCTAGAAATATAAAATTCTCATTTGCTGGACTCATAACTGAGAGTCGAAAAGATTTCTTTCAAAGAGTTATAAAACTTCAATATCCCCAATCCCAAATTAACTGGAAAAGATTTGGCAAGCCTAATTTATTTTCAAGAATTAAATCAAAACTTGAGCATAAGTTAGGTATTCAGGATCGACTAAAGCCAATTAAGTTTAGATATAAAGATATACTATTTTGGTCTTCAAAACGTGGTAGAAATTTCCCTATTAAAGCATGGGATGACGAATATTTTAGGCTATTAGCAAATTCACAGTTTGTACTTTGTCCCTCTGGAGATTACACCTGGTCTTATCGTTTCTTTGAAGCTGCTATGTGTGGAGCAATTCCTATTGTTGAAGAATATTGCTCAGTTTATGATGGATTTCGGTTTAAAACAACTGAGGAAATGAAAAATAATCTGAATTGGTCTATAGAAGATGCTGAACATAATTATAATACTTGTCTTCAGCGTTTGACTATACCATTAGAATCATTACAAGAAGAAATTGGGAGATTATTATTGGAACAGTAGGTACTTCCGACAATTAAGATGTAATAACCTTTTGCCAGAGGTTTTAGGTAAATTATGAGAGATGTCTAATAGCCATCTTCAGAAATAAAAAATTAAATCAATTATCGTACAAAAATTATCAATTCTTTCTTCCTATAAAACTCCCCTAAATCCTAACTCTTAACTAGGGCTTGCTGATTAAAGATAAATGCTTTTAGGTCTCTCAAGCACAGTCCCCGAACAATCAAAAGTCAGGATTTTACGGATACTAAGGGTAGAAAAATTAAGGAAAAATTATTCCTCTTAGGTCTCTATCTTCCCACACTTCCCACCCAGACCCCACTCTGATTTTTTCAGCAAACCCTAATTAACGGGACTGGCGCGATTCGAACGCGCGACCTAGCGCTTCAGATTTGTGTGAGTTTCCCCACTCTCCGGACTATCCCTTCACCATAGCTGTAATAGCTTTAGGTGGTGGCCTAACGCTTAGGGAGAATTGTAGTTACTCCTTAACACTCTAGTCTCTGCACCTTCTTTACCAAAAATTTAGGTAAAGCTTGGCTCAAGATTACCTTATCTGTATAAAAGACTTAGGCTTCCTTGAGTTTGACCACATTCACTCATGGAGTTTCCTCTCATAGTGCCCGATACTTCAGGAGGCGCTTGCTCTATCCATCTGAGCCACAGCCCCATGTATAGCTAGAAGTCAGAAGTAATTTTTGACTAAGTTTGAATATTATAGCTATATTTTATTATCTTAACGTCTGGTTAGATTTTAAACAAGACTTTTTTAACAATTATGAAAATTTACCCTTATTGTAATATTCTCTTTGATATTGAATCAGCTAGTCCTAATTAGGGTTTGCTGAAAAAGTATTTTTAAGGAGATAGGGTGATGGGGTGATGGGGAGTAATTTTGTTGTCCAACGATGTGCGGAAAATGGTAAGATGCGTGAGCATTCAGCAGCTCAAAACCAGGTACTTTTCACGAATTAAAAAGCCTAAAAGCATTAGTATAGCAATGTACGCACTTATATATTTATAAATTGCCGGAGGTGTCCAATAGCTAAAAACCTTATATTATAGGCTATTCATTCTTCCTCCATACCTCCATACCTCTCTTGGTTGATTGGATATGGTTAGGGAACCTATCCATCCCACCCTTCGGGAAGCTCCGCTTTTTCCTTTGGAATACTTCGCTTTCCATGTCGCGCAGCGTTTTCGTATAGGGAATGCTGCGCTTTCCATGTCGGCTCAAGCGCCGAAAACAACCGCTGTTGCCTGTTCCCTCAAGCGCTATATGTAAATACTTTTAGATTTATTTAGCTAATCTTAATTACCAAAAAAATGAGGTATAAAGCTTCCCCTTGTTCGGGGATGAAAAAATATTTAACTCAGTATTTCCAGCCTTCGACTAAATTCGGAGGTTCACTCTCTACTTATAACTGATAACTTATAACTGAAATGACATATTTTGTTGAAGAAAAATAAGGTCTCAAGTGCGTCGGTAGCGGAAGCCAGAGGTATTGATAACTGATATAGCAATGTGCGGACTTAATATTTACAAATTGCAGGAGGTGTCCAATAGCTAAAAACATTATATTATAGGCTATTCATTCTTCCTCCATACCTGTTCCCTGTTGCCTGTTCCCTAAAAGCAGCGTTATAACTGATAACTTATAACTGAAATGACTCTCTGTTATCCGTTTCCTATTCCCTTTTCCCTCTCTCAACTAGCAAATTTATTTTCACGAAACTTACTAAAAAATATTAAATTCGAGAGTCATTGTTGAAATTTATAGAAGTTTTTATCTGGAGAAATTTCTAGAATGAGGATAGGTTTACCCTACCTCCTGTTTAATTTCAAATCTTCGGTCTAGTCCAGTTAACTCTAAACAATATTTAACTGAATCATTCAAATTAATTAGATATAGGTGACAATTATTTTTCCTAGCTATACGATGCAATGCGACTAAAGTCATTAATCCATAATTATTAATAGAATTTAGAGTAGCAAGATCTACTACACAATAATTTTCTGACCTGGTAGTTAGAATTTTTTCTAACTGTTTCTGTAATAGAAAACTATTTTTTTGGTTAAAGTTATCTGAAGGGCGAATTAATAGAGCCATATTTTTTTCTATCTCCCTAATCTGGAACATAATATTATTATATGTTATTGTAATTTATTGACTCAGTGACTTATTCCTGGAATAATTGGTGATAATACTGAGATTTGCTTGTGATTCTAGTATGCTATAAATAATGATCTAGATCACAATTAATGTTAAGATAAGGAAGAAGGAAGAAGGAAGAAGGAAGAAGGAAGAAGGAAGAAGGAAGAAGGAAATTAGATGAGTCTATGAGATTGATACCTTATGAATTTTGGTATTATATGAACCGTGTTTTTATATAACCGAATTATATGTAAAGTTTAATTTTTAATTAAGACTTTTTTAACAACTAAAGTACCAGCTATCTTGTCATGTAATGCTTGCTTTTTTTTGGTAAAAGCTGCCATAATAAACCCTATTAGCAGAGTTATTAAGGAAATTGTTTTAGCGAAATACCTGGTATTAGCACGACCAAATGATATGAGATTTCCATTTAAGTCTGTGACGACAATTCCCATTATTTTTTTCCCAATAGTTGCTTTTGCTGGTGAACTTTCACGTCGCGTAAAATAAAACCAATTTAATACAGTAGTGAATAAGACAAAAATTAGAGTTACTATATATGATGAATCGTCAAATACTCTTGCCTCTAATCCTATAAAAATCATCAAAATAATACCGAAAATTTCTGTAGTTATACTAAAAGAACTCCAACCTATCCACCATCCAAAACCACCTATTGAATTGATTATTTGATCGGGCAAAAATTGATTACCTAGAAAGATTCTACCTAATAATCCCGTTACAATTATCAGAATAATATTATCTAAAGCCAAAGCGAAAAAACGCCTCAAAAATACTTCATATTCAGGAGCAGAGGAAACTACTGTTGATTGATTTTGTTTCTGATTATTTTTAGGCAAACCAGAACTATGTTTTCCCTCATTTATATTGTTTAAATAGTTGAAAATATCTTGTGTATTTTGAGGTCTATTCCCTGGAAAAGGCTTCATTAAATAATCTATAAAATCGCCCAAATCTTTTGATATCTTAACACTATTTCGCCAAATTAAATCTCCCGTATTCCGGTCTTCAGGAAAATTATTAGGTTGCTTACCTGTTAATAAATAAACAAAAGTTCTCCCCAAAGCAAAAAAATCAGATTGCTGCACAGCTTTTCCATTCACTTGTTCTAATGGTGTATAACCAGGGGAAATAATTCCTGTTACTTGTTGCCCTCCTAGTTTTTGTAGATAAGTTTGAGTGACTTCTCTAGCTGTACCAAAATCAATTAATACTAACTGACCATTTTCTCTAATCATAATATTCGATGGTTTAATATCTCTGTGAAAATATTCTTGTTGATGAACTTCATGTAAAATTTCTATCAACTGTTTTAACCATCTAAATGCTGCCTTTTGAGAAATAGGTTCAGAGTTCCGTTGCTGCATATATTTTTCTAAATCCATCCCGGCAATTTTTTCCATCACCAAACAATGCAAATGTTGTTGATTATTTCTAGGTCGAAAAGTGAAGTAACTGTCAGCTTCAACTCTAGGAATACCAGGATGATTTAAACTACTTAAAACCTCAGCTTCTTGTCGAAATAATTCAACTGCTTTAGGATGATTATTATGCAAAACTTTTAATACTTTAGGAATGCCACAGTCTTCCACTTCAAATGTTTTACCAAAACCACCGCCACCGAGAGGTTGAATAACTCGATAAATGTCTTGCAGCAACAGTTGGGAACCACAGGTTTGACAAAATAAAGGAGTGCCACTATTTTGAGGATTAGGACATTGAGGATTTATGCAATAACTCATAAAAGGTTGCTAAATTTTATAGCGCTATGGGCTAGGGAATAGGGAGTAGGGAACAGGCCAGAGTTAGGGTTCCCGAAAAATCAGTTTTTTTACTTACTTTTTGATTGGTGAAAAGAAACTGTACGGGTTTGGTCTCCAAACCCCTGTGATTAAATTTCCAAAGATTAAATTACCAAACTTCTGTTAAATCTAAAGCAAATCCAGGCAATACATTTTCTCCGGATAAACTATCAGGATTTTCATATATTTCTATTTCCTGATTTTGCCAATAAGTCTCTACTGTGCGGTTTTTACTATTAATTAACCAACCTAATCTTGCACCATTTTCCTGATACTCTTTCATCTTTTTTTGTAATTCTAAAATAGTATCATTTTTAGAACGTAATTCTACTACAAAATCAGGGCATAAAAGCGCAAAAGTTTCCTGTTGTTCTCTAGTTAAAGCATCCCATCTTTCCTGTTTTACCCAGGCAGCATCAGGAGAGCGATTACTACCATTAGGCAGATGAAAACTACTAGAAGAATTAAAACTTTTCCCCAATTTTGTTTGATAGTTCCATGACCAAAGTTGCCCTATAATACTTGAGTTGCGATTTCCTGTAATGCTTCCTTTTGGTGCCATAATAATTAATTCTTCTGTAGCTGTTCTTTCTAATTGTAAATCTCGGTTAACCAGTGCTAACTCAATAAATTGTTCGTGGGTAATTTTCAGTTTAATTTCTTTGGGAATATTAACTGGTATTGTCTTAATTAAATTAGTTGTTGTCATAACTTTTTTACCTTTGTTGAAGATAATGATAAAGTATAAGCATTCAGCTATTAGCAATCAGCAGTCAGCTCAAGCACAATAAAAATGAATGAAGCAAGCACTTTTTTAACTTCTACTTTTCAATCATGTATCTGAGTTGTCAACCCAATATAATGGCCGGAAATTATAGATTTGTTTCATAAGCTGAGAGCTGACTGCTGAATGCGAGCGCATTTCCCAGGAAATGCTTACGTTTTATTCTACCAAAATCAAAAAAATATTGCTATTAGCAGAAGCTCAATATTTGGTATAATGGGGACTTACGCAGTACCGCTATACCCAGTATGAGGGTGCGCGATCTCATGGGGGACGGGTTTAGCTAACTTATCGGTGAAGACTCGTTAACTTAATAATGAAACCCGCCCCTACAAAGCCTGATATAGAATCCGGTTACAAGTGTATATGTTCATAATTTTATCTACACTTCAATCTCTTCATATCCCCATATCCCCATCTCCGACAACTATATAACGAGTATTCTACCGGATTTTCTATGATTCCCTAATGCGCACTCATTAGATGAAACAGTCCAGTAGTAGACTGAGACACCTTAAATGGTGCATGGGGTAGGGGCGGGTTTGAGCAGAAATTTTCATGGTTACTCTAAGGTTTACATAAACCCGCCCCGTTAGAGAGTGCGCGATCTCATGGGGGCGCGTTTAGCCAACTTATCAGTGAAGACTCGTTAACTTAAATAATGATTTTTCGGGAACCGTAACCCGCCCCTACAAAGTTTGATTCCCTAATGCACCATTTTCAAAGTCCGTGTTTATTAATCCAGTTTGCCTTCCTATACTCCCCTACTCATCTAACCTTAAACTGGAACTTTAACCACCTCATTACCAGATAAACCAAAAGCTTTGTGAATAGTTTGCAATGCTTTCACGCTATCCTCCTCTTCTACCACACAACTAATTTTAATTTCTGAAGTCGCAATCATCAAAATATTTATTTGACTTGCTGCCAATGCTGCAAACATTTTTGCTGCTATTCCTGGATGAGAAACCATTCCCGAACCAACTACACTCACTTTCGCAATACCACTCTGTAACTCTACTTCTCCCCAACCAAACTCTGCTGCTGCATTTCTCAAAATTTGATATGCGGTTTCCTCTTCTGATTGAGATATGGTAAAAGCAATATCACGAGTCAAAACTCCATCCACACTATGACAACGTTGGGATTGAATAATCATATCCACACTAATATTCTGTTGCGCCAACAAACCAAATATTTTAGCTGCTATTCCTGGGCGATCGGGAAGGTGACGCACCGCTACCCTTGCTTGCTTCCTATCTAAAGCAACTCCTCGCACTGGTGGCAAAACTTCTGACGACTCAGTAGCAGAACTACTGGAAATATCTGCTACATCTACCTCAAATGCTTGACACAAAGAATTAACTGCCTTTTCTCGGTCTTCTGCATTAACCACACAACTTACTTTAACTTCGGAAGTCGAAATCATTAATATATTTACTTCTGCTGCTGCCAAAGTTGCAAACATTTTTGCTGCTACTCGTGGTCGCCCGATCATTCCTGCACCCACCAGACTGACTTTGGCAATAGCTCTTTCTTCCGCTCTGACTTCTGGTTCCCCTAAACTGGGGTCAGAATTTTTCCCTAAAGCAGGTAATATAGCATCCGCTACTGCTGCTGCTACTCTCAATGTATCTTTTCCGACAGTGAAAGCAATATCATTAGTGTTACCTTCGTGAATAGATTGAATAATCAAATCTACATCTATATTTTTTTCCGCAATACCAGAAAATAATTTGGCTGCTACACCAGGGCGATCAGGAACGTGCAATAAAGAAATTGCCGCTTGGTTAGTATCATATTCTATGGCATCTACAGGTTTGGTTAATTCTAAATCTTGTAATGCAGGACGTCGAGGGATTTCAGAAACGACGCGAGTACCCGGTGCATCACTCCAACTGGATAACACTACTAATGGCATTCCATAATTTCGAGCAATTTCCACTGCCCTGGGATGCAACACTTTTGCCCCTAGACTTGCCAACTCCAACATCTCATTACAGGTAATTTCTGACATTAACTGTGCTTCCGGTACGATACGGGGATCGGTTGTTAATATTCCAGGAACGTCTGTATATATTTCGCATTTTTCTGCTTGGAGTGCTGCTGCTAAAGCGACTGCGGAAGTATCGGAACCACCTCTACCTAATGTGGTGATTTCCTGATGACGAGTCTGACTAATACCTTGGAAACCTGCAACAACTACAACTTCCCCCAGTTGCAGATGTTCTTCTATGCGTTCGGTTTGAATGTGTAAAATACGAGCGCGGGAATGTTGAGCTTCTGTGACTATTCCCACCTGCGCTCCAGTCAGGGAAATAGCTGGTACTCCCAACTCTTTTAATGCCATACTCATTAGAGCAATAGTAACTTGTTCCCCTGTGGATAGTAGCATATCCATTTCTCGGCGACAGGGGTTGGAGGAGATTTCGTTTGCTAGTTTGACTAAACCATCTGTGGTTTTTCCCATTGCGGAAAGCACTACGACTACCGAGCGATCGCTGGCTGTTTTAGCGATCTTTTGGGCCACTGCTTTGATTCTTTCTACAGAACCGACTGATGTACCACCATATTTTTGGACTATTAGCATATTAATTTGAGAATTAGACTATTTAGATCGTATTAATTTTAAATTCTTGGGTTAAAAGTTGTTAAGTAGATTAATTAAAATATACATTTTTATATTTGGTTTGAAGAGGTAATTTTAATTTCAAAGCATTAATATCAAGTCTCATTAATTAGCTATAATAAATCCGTTATTTTTAATGTAAAAGCAATTTCACAGGCATAATTTTTGCAATAAAAAAACCTAGATTTGGCAATTGTTCATTTATTTTATCTTTTAAAGATCACGAAATACAGCATCAAAAATAGAACGAGAAATTCTAAATTTGATGTTGACAAGATTTTCATAAAATTCATCTTTATTACCTATTTCTATTTTCCTCTCCACAGCTAACTTTTTCAAAATCGCTAAAGTTCCCTTAAGATTTAATCCTAAATTAGTAGCCATTTTTCTAGCAGCTAAATCGTCTAAAATTACAAAATCGGCTTGTAACTCGGTAGCTAGAGCAATAGTTTCTGATTCATCCTGGCTAAAACTCTTATGTAACCGATTAAATAAAGAAGTTAAATTAGTGCTTTGTACTGTTAACTTTTATAGTGTTAATACAGGAGTCAATGCCCGACTAATATTATCACTTTTAGGATTAATTTCAGTCACAACAGAGGGCGTTATATAAAATTTATAATTTTCATTAAGAAATAATTCTAAAGCTGGCAACCTGACTAACAAGATAAGAGGAGACGAATTAATTACAATTTTCAAAATTTTTACCACCTTTTTTCCTGTTCTATATCTTCATAAGAAAGATAGGAAAATTCAATGCCTAATAAATCCAAAATTTGCAACAATTCCTCAGCATCAATTTCCATTATTTCTGTACCTTTTTTCAAACTAATTAATCTAGCCATTAAAGCACCTAAGACAAATAAAAATTTTTCCTTTTGTTCGGATTCGACAAAAATTGGTAAAGCACCAGTAATATCTTTTAGATCGAGAGTAGTTATCATTTCAGTTATCAGTTATTAGTTATTAGTTAGAGACATTATTTATTTTGTTATATTTCCTGATTAGTTTAGATTCTTGATTATTAGAGTCGTATGTTTTATTTACCAAAATAATTAATAATTAAACAATTAAATAATTAAATAATTCACACCTTGAAGCCTCCCCTTTCAAGGGTCAAAGATTTATTTTTTCCTTTTAGCCCATCTTCTCCTTTTTAGAGAAAGGTAATTATCAATTATCCATTATCCATTAATGAATATCATTCTGCTAATCCTAATACTAAAACAGGAATATCAATATTTGCTACTCCTCGATGTTCTAAATCCCAAACAAATTGTTCAAAATAAGAAACTCCTGTTGACATCATATCTGCAAATTCTTTAATAGGTACTATTTCTATTCCTACATCAATTATATTTTGATTGTGAAAAATAGTCATTTTTGCACAGACATTGTAAACCATAAAAGCATATTTACCAAATTGAACTTCTACTCCTACTTTACCTTTAACAAAATCCATTTCTCGATAAGGTCTTGGCTGACGCTCTGGAGTCATAGGTTGATAATTATCTGTATAATATCTAGTAGGATATTCACAATATATTTTTTCTTTTTTCCAACCCATCAATTCAAACTCTTGTCTATAAGCAGTATTAAGGGAACTAGGTTTATATAGCATCCTACCAGCCATTGTTTTTTCTTGACTAATCTTTGTTTTATGTTGTTTTGCATCTATTCTAGAAATAACATTTTTAACCTGATTAAATTCATCACTGAAGTTTTGCTCAATAACTTCTAACCCAGAGTTAAAAGAATAAATACCAGCAATAATCATTAATTTTATTTCTCCTCTTGTTCTTCAAATAAATTCATTTGTTTATGATCCTTCCACTCATCAGGAATTTGACTAACTTTTTCTTTACCGGTAGGAACATAAACAGGTTTACCTAAAGGTCTCGTGCGTAAAGTTCCATTGTAATAAGAATTAATTCGATTTCTAGCTATTTCAATATAATCAAGTTCTTTCTCACTTCCCATTGCTTTTCTATTATTTTTAATAGCTGCAATTAAAGAAGTACCTGTTCCGGCATAAGGATCGAAAACAAAATCATTTTCATTTGTTAAAGCCAAAACACATCTTTCAACTAATTCTACTGGATATTGACAAGGATGATTTGTTTTTTCTGGATGATTAGATTTTACATTAGGAATATCCCAGATTCCTGCTTCCCAATCTTTAGCTAAAATTTCCCAAACATCAGAGGGATTTTTACCTTTTTTATTTCCCGATAATTGACCTTTCTTTGCTCCTTTATAATGTCGCTTACCAGGATATTTTGCCGGAACTCTAACCGGGTCTAAATTAAAAATATAATTATCACTTTTACTAAACCAAAGAATTGTTTCATAACGACCAGAAAACCTTTTTTGGGCGTGTAAACCATGACCATAATGCCAGATAATTCTATTCCGCAAAAACATTTGTAATTTTTTGAATATTTGGTAATAAAAAATATCTAAAGGAAACACTTCACCTTTTTGAATAAAATTACCAACTTGCCAACAAATACTACCATCCTCTCTCAAAATTCGGTACATTTGATTCAGCAGTTTTTCTTGAGTTTCTAGATAGTCTTCTAGGGCAATTTTTTGCTCATAATTTTTACCAATATTGTAGGGAGGAGAAGTGATAATTAAAGCTACAGAATTATCAGGTATTGTGTTGATAAAATCTGCTGCCTCTCCGGGATAAAGTATTAAATTAGCTTCAAAATTAAACTCTTCTGAAATCAACTGTTGAGATGAGAAAAAATTCATAGAGAGACTTTAGTAAAAAAAAATATTATAGCATTTCCCAAACTAGCGAGGTACAGATATTATTGATAATTATAGCGGATTCCAGATACATCAACCTTGGTGAAGTATACCCACGCGAGCAAGATGCTCGCTACTTATGAAAATTAAATTATTAATATCTGTACTTCATATACTTGGAATCTGCTGTAAATGTTCTTAGTGCCATTTTTCGCGCGGGTGTACCTCACCAAACTAGAACCTGCTATACCAAAATTTTTAGGTTTAATTATATCAAAAATTTCCTTTGATTTGAGAAAAATAATTATACTTGAGAGAGGGAACAAAAAAGGGGGAAGAAGAAGTCAATTTAGGATGTATAATTAATTTTGCTTATGAACTTAAAAGAGATTTGTATTATTGTAGGCAAATCAGTTGCTCCCCAAATTTTTGTATGGGTCATTTCAGTTATCAGTAGAGAGTGAACCTCCGACTTTAGTTGGAGGCTTTAAATACTGAGTTAAAAGAGTTTGCGAATGGAAATAGAAAAGCTTTTACAGATAAAAACTATAGCCTTTTAAAATCCAGAAAAAGTGCTATTTTTTCATCATATAACTACCAAAAAGTACGGTTCCCCAGAAATAGGATTTTAGGCAGACCAAGGATAGAAAAATAAAGGAATAATTATTCCTCCTGCTTTCTCTTTATTCCCGAATAATTAACAATTAAAAGTTGATAATTAATAATTAAAAGTTGATAGTCAATAATTATTTATTCAACAATTTATCCCTGGAAGCCTCTCCTTTTCAAGGGATAAATAAAAAATTTTTATGATTAGTCAATCCCCTTCTTTGAAGAAGGGGTAATTATTAATTATTAATTGTTTATTATTAATTGCTGAACACCCTGCCCACACTTTGCTTTTTTCAACCAACCCTAAATATTTTTTCATTCCCTGAAAAGGGGAGGCACATACCCTCATTTTCTGGTAAAAAAAAGGTAACTCAACTCCCTCAAAAGGAACAAAAAGTGTAAACTTTCTATTGAGATATTGATGGGTAGCAGAGAGAATAATTCATTGTTAAAATAACAGGAAAGAAAATGATACAAAAATACCTCGAATATTTACAAAAACCTAGACTTGAGTTAGATGGACACCCAATATGTCCATACGCCAAAAAGTTCATAGAAAATATCTCAGTATGGAACGCTGAAAATATGGTGGAGTCAGTCAAAAAATATGTCAACAACTTTCCTGTAAATAAGAAGGTTATCATACTGATAGCTGACCCTAAAAAATATTCTATTGAAGAACTCCAAACTATCTGCGATGAAAATCAAACTGATAAACTTTGGCTAGTTCCAGACCACCCAAACCAATACAATGAGATAGGTGGAGTGAAGACTAATAATGAAGATTATGCAATGATATTAATCCAAGATAGAGAAGAGTTGAAAAAATATTCTGATAAATTGCAAAAAACATCTTATTACAATTTTTGGTCTGAAGAATACTATAAATAGATAGTTGAGGGAAGATAACTTTCTGTATCACTTCAGTTATTAGTTATTCTTTCTTTTATTATTGAAATAAATTAGTTTGTCTATTCTTTTTCCACTTCCTATTTAAAGTTCCATTGTAATAATAATTAATTCGATTCAATTATTTTCCTTTACTTCCTACTTCCTACTCCTTACTACCTATTTTAGGAATTTCCCATAAATTTTCGGCTTCAGTTCCAGCAGTTCTCATCCTCAATTTTTCACTTAATCTCTGAATTTGAGAAACTGAAAAATGTAACTTCCAATCTCCCACTTTTCCTTTACGAATAAATGGAGTCATATTATTAGGACGTTCACTACACCAACGACTTTGATTTTTGCTCATGCTAGCAAAACTTGTATGGTGAATAATACTTTCTATAATTTGGGGATTAGCGATTTTTTCTACATAATTATCACCTAAAAATTCTGCTATAGCAGTAATATTTATTTTGGGGTTCTTTTTCATAGATTCATAAGTTAAAAACAGAACATTTTCATCATTTTTATGTTGTACCCAACCAACTAAATGCTCGAAGTAATCTCCCCAGTCTACTTCTCCATTAATAAAACATTCAAAAAAATCATCAAATGTACCTTCAGCAAAATTATAATGTTTGACAAATCCTTGAGTATGATAATAAAAAGAAACAGCACAATCAAAAGGATTACGAACTACATAAATATATTTTGCATCAGGATTATAGGGAGTTAAATCATAAGTTAAATGAGTTTTGATAAAACGAGGTTCCGATAAAGATTTGACAAAATCACCTCCCACTTCTTCGAGATGAGGAACTTCTAAATTAATATTTTTATCTAAAGGCAATGGTTTACCATCGTGGGATAACATCCAAACAATATGTTGAGTCCAAGTTGTTCCACATTTAGGATAAGTAACAATAAAAGTGTCTGTTGTTTGAGCTTGATATGTCAGTCCAGAGTCAAAATTTTCTGGAGGAAATCCCATTGGTAGGCGAAAATTTTTGTGCAGTATATAGCTGGGTTTTATACTTGGTTTCATTAAGTTATACTCTCATTTTAGTTATCAATTATTATTTATAAAGTTGAGCTGATCTTCTACTTCAATTATTTAGAAAATTAAGTAGGAATTGACCAAATATTTTTTTTGATAATATTGTTACCATAAATTAATAGATTCAATTCTCATATTTTGATTATGGTTTATTATCGCAAAACGTTAAATTCATCCAATATTCAACTTTCTTATCTAGAATGGCAAACAGAAGAAAGTCAAGAAAAAAAACAA